>NZ_CFKYFN010000097.1:0-6574 GCF_985060555.1 Odoribacter sp.
ACTCTATAACTCAGCAACTCTATAACTCAGCAACTCTATAACTCAGCAACTCTATAACTCAGCAACTCTATAACTCAGCAACTCATTATGACAACCGAAGATAAACTTTTAGGAAAACAAGTCGAATATCCCCAACACTATTGTCCGGCTATTCTTGTGGCGGTTCCCCGGCGGCTGAACAGGGAAATCTATGGCATAGACCACCCGGACCGTCTGTTTTGTGGTTATGACAGCTGGCATGCCTACGAAGCCAGTTTTATCCTGGATAATGGTATACCGGTAGCCGGGATGTTGAAAATTACTTATCCGGCTTCCAGTCCCTCGATTGTAGAAAGTAAATCTTTGAAATTGTATTTAGGTTCCTTTCATATGGAAGCTTTAGGCAAGACACTCGGGCAGGCTGTCGACCGATTCGTTGCCACAGTAGCTGCCGATCTTAGTGCGTTGTTGTGTACCGAAGTAAAAGTCCATTTTTATGAAGATGTCCCTTCTTTTCTGCCTTTTGATTTCAATGATTACACCCTGCTGGAAAAAGAGCCCGACACCTATGCACTCCAGTTTTCCGTCTATCAGGAAAACCCCGCCTTACTGACCGAAAACATCCAGGAAGCAGGGGAATTAAAAGTATGTAGCCATCTACTGAAAAGTAACTGTAAGATCACCCGTCAACCCGATTGGGGAAGTTTGTACATTCATCTGAAAGGCCGGACACAACCGGCCTATGCCTCTCTGTTGAAATACATCGTTTCGCTGCGTAATGAAAATCATTTTCACGAAGAAATTTGTGAGATGACTTTCAAACGCCTCAGTGATCTTTTCCAACCCGAAATTCTCATGGTAAGTTGCTTATACACCCGTCGTGGCGGGATAGATATTTGTCCTTGCCGGGCCAACAAACCGGATTATCTGCCGCATTATCTGCCCCAAGCCGATATACTGACCCAGCGGAATTTCCGGCAATAACCGCCTGCTTTCTTTCTGTTAAACCCCCGTTCCTGTTTTAGCTGTCATCACCGTTTTCACTGTATTTATAAATCTATTTGCCGAGTATCTTTTCGTACGTACCGTCCTTCAACACTTCCAATCCTTTCTTCAGCATATCGTTCTCCTCATTCATAATCTGATACATCTCGTTCATATTCCAAAGATCCCGGGCTATCAATGCTTTCAGCTGCAATTTAATGGTAGGCAAAAGAGGTTTCAGTGCTTTATCGTCTCTGGGGATATCCGCTTTTTCCCCTGCTTTTACAATTTCATCGATCATGGCATCGGTCACCTGAAAATTCTTCACAAAAGAATCGAAATCAGGATATTTCTTTTTCAGCTGATCCCTGTTTTTATCGATATAATTGGCAATAAACTCACCGATTACATTTTTAGCGATCAGCCGGTTAAAGTACAAATAGCTGATCGTCGTATCGAGAGGCACGAACACGTCCGGGATAATACCTCCTCCACCGTATACAGGGCGTTGTTTTACTTTCGTAAAATATTTCAGGGAATCATTCACTACAATACTGTCAGCACTGACCATTTCTCCGCTCCGATACCGGTTATACAACTCGGCTTCATAATCTTCTTCGCCTTTCGAATAAGGTTTTTGTATACATCTCCCCGAAGGCGTATAATAGTGGGCTATCGTCAGCCGGACCATAGATCCGTCGGTCAGAGGAAACTGTCTTTGCACCAAGCCTTTCCCGAAAGACCTCCGGCCCACCAATACGCCCCTATCCCAATCCTGAACAGCTCCGGAGACAATCTCACTGGCAGAAGCCGAATTGCCGTCGATCAATACGACCACCCGTCCACCCTGCAAGAGTCCTATAGGCGTTGAATATTCTTCGCGCCGACCGGAATTGACCCCGTCGGTATAAACGATCATCTTCCGTCCATCCAACAAGTGATCGGCGATACCGATAGCGGCTCCCATATATCCCCCTCCATTCGTCTGCAAGTCCAGTATCAAATCTTTCATCCCCTGAGCCTGCAATTTTTTGACAGCTTCCTCGAATTCATCGATCGTGGTCGCTGCAAAACGGGATAACTTGATATATCCGGTCGTCTTATCCAGCATATAAGTAGCATCGATACTATAAATCGGAATTTTTCCCCGGATAATGCGGAAATCCATATTTTCATGTCCTCTCAGCACGCCGACCTTGACAATCGTACCTTCCTCTCCTTTCAAGCGCTTCCGGACCTCTGTATTCGATAATTTTTTCCCGGCGATATTCTCTCCGTCCACGGAAACGATCCGGTCTCCTGCCATCAATCCGGCCTTCTCGGAAGGGCCGCCAGGCACGATAGCCACAACAGCCAACGTATCCCGGAGAATAGTAAACTGAATACCTATACCGAAAAATCCACCTTCCAAAGGCTCGTTCATCTCATCCACTTCTTCCTTCGTGATATAAACCGAATGAGGATCGAGATCGGACAAAGCTTTTATAATCGCATCTTCCGTCAGCTTCTGCAAATTTACGGTATCGACATAAAAGGCATCGATATAGGCCATCAGCCGCTGATATTTTATGCTTTGTTCTCTCACCTGATTCTCCCGGTTTTGTGCTATCGTCCGGTTGAATAGTGCTCCTGTCAGCAGCAAGAGCCCTGTCAAAATAAAAAGTCTTTTCATCTTATTTAAAGTTACTTCGTTATCCAGGAATAGTTATATCTCTACTTCTTCTCAAGTTCCAATACTTCCAAATCTTTCATTTTCCCCTTTTCTATGACAAAACGGATGGCTGTCCTGACTTTATGGAAACCATACTTCCCGGCAGCCCCGGGATTGATGTGTAAACATCCCAGCGTCTTATCGAACATAACTTTCAGGATATGAGAATGGCCGCAGACAAACAGCTGCGGGCGTTCGTCGTACAATAGCGTCCGTATTCCGGCGTCATAATGTCCGGGATATCCTCCGATGTGGGTCATCACTGTTTTTACTCCTTCACAATCGAATATTAAAGTAGGGGCAAACATCGTCCTTATCCCTCCTCCATCGATATTACCGTATACAGCGCGTAAATTAAAGTTGGCGGCCAAACGATCGGTAACCGCTAAATCACCGATATCCCCGCAATGCCAAACCTCATCGCAATCTTTGAAAAAATCCAATATCTTGCTATCCAACCAGCCATGTGTATCCGATAATAATCCTATTTTCATAAGCTCTTATGCTCTTCTAATTTATAAAGCATCTTTATTTCTTCCGCCCAGTTTTCTTCATCGGGAGTTTCCAGAATCAGCGGCATACGATCGAAACGGGGATCTCTCATAATCCGGCGGAAAGTCTCTATACCCAATTCGCCTTTCCCGAGCACCTCGTGCCGATCGACATGAGAACCTTGCCCTTTTTTAGAATCGTTCAGATGCATACCTTTCAGATACTTCAATCCGATCACTTCATCGAAATGCTCAAAAGTTTCCTGAAAGCCGTTTTCACTCTTGAGGTCATATCCGGCAGCGAAAGCATGACAGGTATCGATGCATACTCCAATCCGGTCTTTATCTTCAACTTTGTCGATAATATAGGCCAACTGTTCAAAAGTATATCCCAGATTAGACCCTTGTCCGGCCGTATTCTCAAGCACGGCACAGACACTCTTGGTCTTATCCAGCGTGATATTGATCGATTCGGCAATTATCGTCAGGCACTCCTCCTCACTCACTTTCTTCAACGAACTTCCCGGATGAAAATTGAGTAGTTTCAGTCCCAGTTGTTCACAACGCAACATTTCATCCAGAAAAGCACTCCTGGATTTTTCCAAAGCCTCTTTATCGGGATTTCCCAAATTGATCAGGTAACTATCATGAGGCAGAATCTGATCGGCCGTATAACCGAATTCCTGACAACGCTGCTGAAAGCGTTCCACATTTTCAGCCGAATAGGGTGCTGCCACCCATTGGCGTTGATTCTTCGTAAATAAAGCGAAACCTTTCGCTCCGATCCGATAAGCATTTACAGGAGCATTCTCCACTCCACCCGATATACTGACATGTGCTCCGACATATTTCATATTCCGATGTCTTTTAATAATAATCTTCTGTTTAACTTCAGTCTCAAGAGGTATAACGCCCGATCAACACAAAAGTTCAATAATTTGCAAAGTTAATTTTTTATACTAAATATCTCATATCCCTCTCCCACAAGATCGTAATCTATCCTTAAAATCTATCCTCCGGGATTTACAAACCTACAAAAAGTTAGCCGAAATCTTACTTAACGTCTACAAAATTGGAAATAGTTTTATTAAAATAAAAGCGGGCATCTTCAACAATGCCCGCTTTCACATCTTCCGTCTTTCGGTTATTTAATCAACTCTACGCTTCTCTTCACAAATTTATTCAGTGCTTCTCCTTTCAACAGACCGTTAGCGAGTAAGGCAAGGTCGATCAACTGGCCGACCACCTGATTACCTTTACCATATTCCTGCAACAGCTCTTGTTTTTGTTTTCTCAAGCCATTGATCTTATCGTCATATTCTTTCTTCCGGTCTTTGTCGACTTGTGGAATTTCATCTTCTTTCTTCCCTTTGTTCAGTTCGTCGATCTCTGTTTTCTTCCCTTCATTTTCTTTAATTTCGAAATCGATCGGTTCGAGTTTAGCCGCCATTTCTTTCTGTTCATCAGCCAGGATATTCTTTACCAGCTTATGATCGGTATTCACCACCAACGTAAACTGGTCGTCCATAGCTCCATAGAATCCCATCCCCGGATTCATGGCAGCCATCTCTTTCATCCGCCGCATAAACTCAGAACGGGTGATTAAAACAGGATCGGCCGTTTCGCCCAACGCTTCGAAATTGACCACATACATGCCTCCTTCTTTGGGGAGTTGTGCATTGAAAACATCCTTCATCTCCTCCTGTTCAGCTTCGCTCCAATCGGTTTCCTTCGTTTCATTTTTAGGAATCAGTTTATCGATCACATCCGAGTCGACACGTAAAAATTTATGATCGGCATTTTTCTGCTCGATATGATTGATAAAATGCGTGTCCAACTGCCCATCCATCACCAAAACGTCATAGCCTTTATCCTTCGCAGCCTGGATGTAAGTATATTGTTCCTGTACGTCGGTAGCGTACAGATAAACGATATGATTGTCCTTATCCGTTTGGTTGACTTTCACCAGATTTTCATACTCTTCCAGGGTAAAATATTTCCCATCGGTATCTTTGAGCAGCACGATAGGATTGGCCCGTTCGGCAAATTTCTCATCTGTCAGCATGCCGTATTGGATAAATACCTTCAGGTCATCCCATTTTTTCTCGTACTCTTCCCGGTTGTTTTTGAAGATATCGGTCAGGCTGTCGGCCACTTTCTTCGTAATGTGGTTGGAAATCTTCTTCACATTCCGGTCACTTTGCAAATAGGAACGGGATACATTCAACGGAATATCCGGCGAATCGATCACCCCATGCAGTAAAGTCAGGTATTCGGGTACGATCCCTTCGACAGAATCGGAAACATATACCTGATTGCTGTATAATTGAATTTTATTTTTTTGTATTTCAAACTTATTATCGATTTTCGGGAAATAAAGAATACCGGTCAGATTAAACGGATAATCTACATTCAAATGGATATGGAACAAAGGATCTTGTGCCATGGGATACAATTCCCGGTAGAATTTCTGATAATCTTCTTCCTTCAGTTCGGATGGTTTACGTGTCCACAGCGGATTGGTGTCATTGATGATATTATCTTCTTCGGTATCGACATATTTTCCATCTTTCCATTCTTTCTTCTTTCCGAAAACAATCTCTATCGGGAGGAATTTACAATACTTCGTCAATAAATCCTGTAGCTTATTCTCTTCCAGGAAATCCTTTTCCTCGGCATTGATATACATAATGATATCCGTTCCCCGTTCGGCTTTTTCGGTATTTTCCAGGGTGTATTCGGTATCTCCTTCACCGGTCCATTTTACAGCCTGCGCTCCTTCTTTGTACGATTTGGTCACGATTTCCACCTTATCGCTCACCATAAAGGCAGAGTAAAATCCCAATCCGAAATGACCGATGATCGTAGCGGCATCATCTTTATGTTTTTCCAAAAATTCTTCTGCTCCCGAAAAAGCAATCTGGTTGATGTATTTTTCCACCTCTTCCCGGGTCATTCCGATACCGCTGTCGGATACCGTCAAAGTACCTGCCTCTTTGTCAGCTTTCACCCGCACCCGCAAATTAGAAGCCTCCCCTTTAAATTCTCCCGAAGATGCCAATACTTTCAATTTTTGTGTAGCATCTACTGCATTCGACACTATTTCACGAAGAAAAATTTCATGATCCGAATAGAGAAACTTCTTAATAATCGGAAATAAATTCTGCGTTGATACTCCTATTTTTCCAGTTGCCATAGTATATCTGTTTTTTAGTTTTAAATTCAAGTTTACGCAAGTAAATACACAATTGTTATGCCAAAAAAATGAAAGTGACAAAAAGACAGCCCAAGCTTCAAATCCATAGCAATCCCAATAAGAATAAAATAAAGCAGTTATATACATATTTACACTTATAAACGTAGGTTTATTTTTTCTTTCTATTCCGATTCCGGGTTTTATCCCGTCAGA
>NZ_CFKYFN010000098.1:0-1828 GCF_985060555.1 Odoribacter sp.
AAAAAAAAGTCGGATTTACGGGAAACAGGAAAAAAGTTCAGTGAAACTTCAACTCCCTCACCTCTCAAATCCGCATAAAATCAAAAACTTAAAAATTACAGCAATATGGAAGCAAAGGTATTATCGGAAGCAAAAGTTTATGTAGGCACTTACGGCAAGTATAACATCGGTTCATTGTCCGGCGCATGGCTCGACCTTTCGGACTATTCGGACAAGGAAGAATTTTACGAAGCCTGCCGGGAACTTCACAAGGACGAGGAAGATGCGGAATATATGTTTCAGGACTGGGAGAACGTGCCGGAGGGCTTAATCGGCGAAAGCTGGATTTCTGAAAATTTCTTTTCCCTGCGTGATGCGGTGGAGGATTTGAGCGACACCGAGCAGGAAGCCTTTTTCGTGTGGTGCAACTACAAAAGCCGTGATTTGAGCGAGGAAGATGCGGACGACCTTGTATGTGATTTCCGGGACGAGTATCAGGGGGAATATGACGATGAAGAAGATTTCGCCTATGAAATCATAGAAGAATGTTACGACCTGCCGGAGTTTGCAAAGACCTATTTCGATTATGAAAAGTTCGCCCGTGACCTGTTTATGTGCGATTACTGGTTTGATGACGGTTTTGTATTCCGGGCGGCATAACCAAATACCAATCCGGGCGGGGTGTCAAAGCCCTGCCCGCTAAAAACAACCAAGTGATGAAACGGAAAAGCATTTATAAAATCCTTTGGCGGGTGTTGTTGCTCTGCCTTGCATGGCGGTTCACCAGCGTAGCCGGAACAGGCACGGCGATAACGGCGTATATCGTATTTCGTGCCGCCTGTTTCCTGCTCCGTGTCTGCCTTTCAGTCGTTTATGCGCTGGGCATGGCTCTGCTTTTCCTGTCGTTGCTTTTCTTACTGATATTATAACCATAAAAAATAGGACATCATGCAGTCACTTAACAAAAACGGGGTAAGCATTACCCAAACACCGGGAGAAGAAAAGTTCGTGAAATGCTGTTTAGGGGCTTTCAGGGGACAGATTTATTTTCAATATGACTACCGCCACACGGACGGCGAACTATTCAGCACGGTAGCCAAAACGCTGGACGAGTGCCGCCGCAGGCGTGACGGGTGGATAGAGAAGAAAGAACGGAGTAATAAATAAGTAAATTTTGGGAACATGAAAACGACAGAAGTAAACAAGGAGCTTATCGGCAAGCGTTGCGAGTGCATTTTTACGGGCTTAATGGTAACGGGCGTTATCGAGGACACAAAAGAAAACGAACACACCATAGAGGTAAAAGTCCGTTTCGACCATCCGCACCAATGGGGCGATGATTTGTATAATGATGTATGGGCATGGGGGCGCAAAAATGACGAGTTCGGCACGCTGCACCATTTGCAACTGCTGGTAGATAAGCCGGACTTTCAGATAATGACGGTAGTTTTCGGCGAGCCAATCAACCAAATAGACCGCAGTGTTTTTGAAGATGTTGCAACGTGGGGTGTCTGTTCCCTGCAAGGCTGGGTAAACAGCTATGAAAGTGTCCGGTTTGTAGCCATAAACGACCATACGGCAATCATCACGGGCGAATATAACATGGAGCAGGAAAGGTGTGGTTAGAGAAATACACGTCCATAAAGAGCCTTAAAACCAGTTGATAAAGAACGGCGGCTATTTGCCACCGTTACTTTCTTCCGTGAGCCTGCCAGCGGGTGAAGAAAGTAACAAAGAAGCCGTTCGTTTTCCCTAGGTAGTGTAAACTGAACTGTGTCACGGCTCTGTTTTTTATTCTTTCCCTCTTATTTGTGTGCAGATTTCACATCTGCATACAAATAAGAGGAGC
>NZ_CFKYFN010000099.1:0-9815 GCF_985060555.1 Odoribacter sp.
AAGTTTTTTGTGTAGTGAGGAGTTCCGCCGGTCAGTGAAGGAAAGCCTTACCGGACCGGTCCGGGCGACCGGGTCTGACGACACAGAACCCGAAATCGGAATAGAAAGAAAAAATTAATTCTACCATAAATTTGGAGTGACGGAGAATTAGAGTTTACTTTACTTTTCTCCATTGTTTGGCAAACTTTTATTTCCCTGTAACTAAAAACGGTGCAATGTTTTAAAACTAAACATTACACCGTTTTAACTATTTTCACCATTTTAAGAAATTATGTTTTATAAAACTATTTCTTTTGGTGTTGTCAAGGAATTATTTTCCGAGCATTTCGCAAATTTCGTTGTATACAAACTCTCCGGTAAAGCCGAACTTTTCGTCCAGTACTTTGGCCGGGGCAGAATATCCGAAGTGATTTACGCCGTGGATTTTGCCGTTACATCCGACCAATCCTTCCAGAGTTACCGATAAACCGGCGGTCAGGCCGAAATGAGGCGTAGAGGCCGGAATGACTTCTTCCTGGTAAGCGGTCGGCTGCTGACGGAATAAACCTTCCGAAATAGCCGATACAACCTGTGAAGCGATACCTTTTCTTTCGAGTAACAACTTGGCGGCATCGATCAGGGTGGCCACTTCCGATCCGGATGCGATTAGGATCACTTTGGGATTTTCACCGTTTTTCTGTACGATGTAAGCTCCTTTTTCTGCTTTTAAAGCTTCGGTATAACGGTCGGTTACGGCCGGCAGATCGTTGATATTCTGACGGGACAATACGAGAGCCGTCGGAGTTTCGGTATTTTCCATCGCCATTTTCCAGGCCACCGAAGTTTCGGCTGCATCGGCCGGACGTAAAGCCAGCATGCTCATTTTTCCGGCGTGGTTCTGCATTTTTTCCAGCAGACGCAACTGGGCTTCGTGCTCGATCGGCTGGTGGGTAGGACCGTCTTCACCGACCCGGAAGGCATCGTGGGTCCAGATGTATTTAACCGGCATCTGCATCAGAGCCGATAAACGGAAAGCCGGCTTCATATAATCGGAGAATACAAAGAAGGTTGCGCAGGCAACATGAATACCGCCATGAAGGGCGATACCGTTACAGATTGCAGCCATAGTCAACTCGGCAACTCCGGCTTGCAGGAATTTACCGCTGAAATCTCCTTTCACTAGGTTGCGGGCTCCTCCTTTGATAAAACCGTCTGTCTTATCTGAATTGGAAAGGTCGGCAGAGCTGACGATCATATTTTCAACTTCCTGTGCCAGTGTAACCAATACATCGGCTGAAGCCTGACGGGTTGCTATATTGGCTTTGTGTGCAATAGCTTTATAATCGATAGCAGGCGCTTCTCCCGACATAAACCGATGGAATTTGGCTGCTAATTCCGGGTTGGCTTTTTCCCAGGCAGCTTGTTCGGCTTTTTTCTGTTTGGCCTGAGCCCGTTTCTCTTCCAGTACCTGCGCATAATATTCCTGTACATCCGGGAAGATAACGAATGGATTCTGAGGATCTCCGCCCAGGTTAGCCACCGTATTTTCAAAAGAAGCTCCGGCAGCGCTCAGCGGTTGTCCGTGAGTTGATACTTTGTTGGAGAAATCTTCTTCGTTGGCACCGACAGCTCCTTTCCCCATCAGGGTGTGTCCGATGATGAGTGTAGGGCGTTCTTTTTCTTCCTGTGCCACTTTCAGGGCCTGACGGATTTCTGCTGCATCGTTGCCGTCGATGGTGATGACCTGCCATCCCCAGGCTTCATATTTTTTGGCTGTATCTTCGTGGGTTACTTCATCCACTTTGGTAGAAAGCTGGATATTATTCGAGTCATAGAACATGATCAGGTTAGCGAGTCCGAGTGTACCGGCAATACGTCCTGCACCTTGGGAGATCTCTTCCTGAATGCCACCGTCCGAGATGAAAGCATAGGTCTTGTGGGCCATCCATTCACCGAAACGGGCTACCAGAAAACGTTCGGCGATAGCTGCTCCGACGGCCATGGCATGTCCCTGACCCAGAGGACCTGAAGTATTCTCTACACCCCGTTTTACGTCTACTTCGGGATGACCGGGAGTGATGCTGCCCCATTGACGGAAGTTTTTCAGATCTTCCATGCTATATTTACCAATCAGGCTCAACGTTGCATAAAGCATCGGTGACATATGACCCGGGTCCAGGAAAAACCGATCCCGGTTTACCCACTCGCCATCGTCCGGATCGAAATTCAGAAATTCAGAATATAGCACGTTGATGTAATCGGCACCACCCATCGCTCCTCCGGGGTGACCTGATTTTGCTTTTTCAACCATTGAGGCTGCCAGAATTCGGATGTTGTCCGCCGCTCTGTTGGTAGTTGTATTCATGATATAAATTTAAAATAGATTTTTGGTTTTTTGCAAATTTATAAATAATCTTTTGAAAAATAAAAGTAAAAATTACACTTAATTTTACTTTTCTTCTTCCGTTTAGAGATTCAGCTCTTTAAACTGGTGTTCCCACCAAGCCGGTTGATCTTTCAGATATTTGGCGAAGTAGGAGAGAATCGTATTGTTCCACAGGATACGCTGATTGTAATCGACCACGGCATGATCGGCATCTTTAACCAATACTAATTCGACATCTTTACCCAATAATTTCAGAGCAGTATAAAATTGTATACTTTCGTTTGTCGGTACATTGACATCTTTTGTACCGTGGATTAACAGGATAGGCACTTTCACCTGATCGGCATTGAAAAGGGGACTTTGGTCGACATAGATATCCTTACGGTTCCAGGGGAAAGCGTGTGCCGAAGCGTTGGTACTGTAGCCGTAACCCCAATATCCGCCTCCCCAATAGCTAGAGATAGAGGAAATGCCGGCATGTGAGATAGCACAGGCGAAAATATCGGTTCGGGTGGTAAGGTATTCGGTGGTAAAACCTCCGTAAGAAGCTCCCATACAACCAATCTTAGAAGCATCGATAAACGGATGGGCTTTGGCAAATGCTTTGGTCGAGGCGATAATTTCGTCGGCTGTGATTTTACCCCAATTGTTTTGGTGGCGGGCAGAAAATTCCTGTCCGTATCCGATGGTTCCGGAAGGTTGAAGCACATATACGACATAACCGTTGGCCGTATAGAGGTTGAAAGGCCAGCGTCCGCCGAAACTACGGGAGACGGGGGTCGTTCCGCCGTAGTAATAAACGATCAGCGGATATTTTTTGGCCGGATCGAAATCGGCAGGCAGATAATAACGTCCGTCGATCACCGTACCTTTCTTATACTTATAGTCCCAGTCTTTCATCTCTCCGAAAACAATATTCCGGTATTGCTCTTCGTTGGGATCCGCCCAGAGAGCCGCTTGATTATCGGTTAGGTTCAAGGTATAGATCCGGGGAGGATAATCGGTGTTCGAAGCGGTATACATCATTCGGTCGGCATGGCTGGCAAAACTGGTCCGGAGAATCATGTCTCCCGGGCATTCGATCCGGGTGAATTTACCGTCGGCATAGCAATACAGATGTACGAAATCGGCATCGGTCGTTTTTATATAGATATTACCGTTTTTATGCCAGGTCATTTCTTCCACCGAAGGATTGAAATCGCGGGTGATCGCGTCCACTTTTTTAGTGGCCAGGTCATAAATATACAATTGGGTATCGTATTGGTTGGCAATCTGATTTTTCCCGATGTTTTCTCCCAGTTTACCGAAGGCCGAAGGGCCGCCGCTGATCAGCAGTTTTTTGCCATCGGGAGAGAAAGTACAGGATATGGAATAAAGCCGGTCCTTCCAAAGGGTATCCAGTTGTTGGGTGGTGATATCCATCAGATAAATATCTTGTTTGTTATAGGGATATTCCGTATAAGCCGGGCGTGAAGTGGAGATCAGTAATTTTTTACCGTCTGCACTGATATCCATAAGCGAAGTGCTCAGATTTCCCCAGGTGAGCCGGGAATGGAGGCCGGTAGCGAAATCGTACTTACACAGATAACTCCGGTTACGGAAATAGTCCTGCCGATCTTGTATGCCGTCCAGTTTACGCAATTCCCATTTGGGATCGCTGTAGTTTTCATTGGCATAATAGATCAGATAAGAACGATCGGGTGACCAGATGCAGCTCTGAATTTGCCGGTCTTCTTTGATCAGACGGGTTTGTAGTTGTTTTTCCAGGTCGTAACTATATAAAGATTGTCCGTTGCCTTCTGCTTGCAGGAAAGAAAGTTTGTCCTGATCGGGAATCCATTGCAGATTACGTACGTTATTGCCATAAAAGGTATAGACGATTTCTTTGTCGGCGATCCGGTATACGTAGGTATTGTTACTGCTTCGGCCATCTACGGTATTGGTGATCCCGACAAGGGCATATTTTCCGGTGGGGGAGACAGACAGATGGGATACTTGTTTACCGTTGAGCACATCGTAAATATTCTTGCCTCGTTGCGGGGACAGAGAGAAACCGAAAGGGAGCTGTTCGTAGGCTTTGTCGGCTTTAAAATTAGCATACAATACATTGCCTCCCTGAGTGGCCGTTTTTACGATAATCGTGTGTTTTCCTGGAATCCAATCGCCGTGAACGATTTTTTCTACGGGTTTATTATCCGCAGAACCGGCTTTTTTTACTCCATCGATATAGACTTCGGCCTGACCGAATAGCCGGAAATGAAAACTTCCGCTCATCCATTCGGAATTGCTGAAATAGACCGCGTAATAATTTAGCGTCGGTTGATCTGTTTTTTCACCGGCTGTTACGGTATCCCGGTTCATCGGGGCCACCGTCCACCGGAGCCGGTGAAAATGATTCTCCTTTGAATCGGCATCGGGAACCAGGCTGCCGATATTTACTCCGGAGTAATCGGTGAGCATGGCATCTGTAAATACCTGGTCTTTGACATTTTTTACATGGCTCAAGGCCGGCTTCTCCATTTTTATAGGTGTCAGGCTCAGCCACTCCTTGATATCCTGTGCGTTGGCAGTCAAGGACCCTGCAATGAATAATGAGAGTAAAAATCCTTTGTTTTTCATCGATGATAAGGTTTATCAGGTTTTAGCTTTTTAACATTTTTTCTTTCTGCGAAGGTATCGCTTTTTGATTGAAAAGAAAGTTAATGTCTAGTTAAACCCGGAGTAACTTAATCGTTCTTTTACCGTACAAGTCAGAAAACTTTAAGTTATGCGAATATTGATTTGTCTGTTTGCCTTAGCGGTGACCCTGACCTGTTGTAAGTCGAATAAAAGAATGATACGATCGGAGGTAGGGTATGTATCTACCCAACCGGTAGAAGTTGCTGTACAGGAGAAAGTACAGGATACCTTGATCGTGGAAGAAGAACCGGTGACGGTGAAAAAGGAGAAAGTCGGTTTGACGGACGGTGCCGATTTGATGCGGTATTGTATTATTGTCGGGAGTTTTATTTACCGGCAGAATGCGATCAACTTGCGGTCGGACCTGATGCGCCGCGGATTTTTGGGTTGTTCGATTATGCAGAATAGTGAAGGGATGTACCGCGTTAGTGCGGTTTGTGACGATACTCACGCCGATGCTGCCCGGGAGCTTATCCGTATCCGTAGACAATATCCGCAGTTTCGGGATGCATGGCTCCTGGAGGTCAAAGAGGACTAGTCTTCGAGCATCGAATCGTGGCGGTTGACTCTCACCACTCCTTCCAGATGTTTTAGTCTGGAAATCAATTGGGACAGGTGTTCGGTATTATCGATCAGGACAGTGATATTACCATCGAATACCCCCTCGGCGGCATTGATCGAAATGGCCCGCAAGGTAGCATGCGGATCTTTGGCGATCAATTCGGTAATTTTGTTGATGATATTACCGTCCTCTTTGCCTGTCAGATTCAGGACGGTTTGATAAGAAGTGGCTCCATCGTTGGTCCAGCGGGTCTTGACGATCCGGTAAGGATAACGGCGAACCAGCTCCAGGGCATTTTTACACTGGCGGCGGTGTACTTTAATCCCTTCGCCGATGGATACGAAACCGATGATATCGTCTCCGTATACCGGATTACAGCAACGGGCGAACTTATACTCTACATTATCCACATTTTTATCGATCAGCAGTACATCTTCATCGATTTTTTTTGGACGTACCACTTTGATATCTTTAGGCGGAACGACAGGGGCCGGCTTTTCTTCCACCTGCGTCAATATCTCTTTGATTTCGGAAGGATCGTGCTTGCCGATAGCGATGCCGTGGTAAAGGTCGAGAGCGAACTTGTATTTGTAGTGCTGCATCAGTTTGCGGATCACTTCGTCGTTGAATTCGATTTTCCAGTTTTTCAGACGGCGCATCAGTGTTTCCTTGCCGATATCGGCCTGGTGGTTGATTTCTTCATTCAGGTATTGACGGATTTTATTCCGGGCTTTCGAAGTGACTGTAAAACTCAGCCAGTCGGCTTTCGGTTGCTGGTTGGCGGCAGTGATAATAGAAACCTGATCTCCGTTTTTCAAAACATATTTCAGGGTTTCATTCCGGTGATTGACAATACCTCCAACACACTTGCTCCCGATATTGGTGTGAATAGCGTACGCAAAATCCAATAAGGTGGCTCCTGCCTGTAACGTTATTAAATCTCCTTTGGGAGTAAATACATGTACCTCTTTATCCTGGAGGTTGATTTTCATATCATCCAGTAATTCCAGCGCATTCTCATTATTGCTTTCCAGGATTTCGCGCAATTCGTTCAGCCAGTTTTCGATAATCGAATCCGAAGATCCCCCTTTGTATTTCCAGTGGGCAGCGAATCCTTTCTCGGCAATCTCATCCATACGTTCCGTCCGGATCTGTACTTCTACC
This sequence comes from Odoribacter sp., assembly GCF_985060555.1. Taxonomy (NCBI): domain Bacteria; kingdom Pseudomonadati; phylum Bacteroidota; class Bacteroidia; order Bacteroidales; family Odoribacteraceae; genus Odoribacter; species Odoribacter sp. The sequence goes on from NZ_CFKYFN010000099.1 coordinate 6,771, forward strand.
CAGCGTTTGCCAGGCCCCAGCACGGTGGTCTGCAACGATTCGTATCCGTTGGATTTGGGTACAGAAATCCAGTCCCGGAGACGCTGGGGATTAGGCGTATACTTATCGGTTACGATAGAATATACCCGCCAACAGTCGGGCTTCTCATTTTCGCCGACACTGTCGATAATGAAACGTACAGCAAAAATGTCGAAAATTTCTTCAAATTCAACCTGGCTTTTCCGCATCTTATTTAAGATCGAGGCAATCGTCTTCGTGCGGTATTTCATTTTAAATTTGATACCTCTCCGGTTCATTTCTTCGGCAATCGGAGCGATAAATTCGGCAATGTAAGCCTCCCGGGCGGTTTTCGATTCCTTCAATTTTTGTTCGATCTCCCGGTAGATTTGGGGATTGGCATAGCGGAGAGCTGTGTCTTCCATCTCCGATTTGATATTGTACAATCCCAATCGATGGGCAAAAGGGATGTAAATATAGCTGGTTTCCATGGCCAGCTGTTTTTGTCCGGCCTCCGAAAGCTGCGCAGCCTGCCGTAAAGCATAGAGTTTTTCGGCCAGGAAGATCAGCTGTACGCGGATATCTTCGGCAAAACTGAGCAATAATTTTCTGAAATTCTCCGAGTTTACAATCCGCTGGGTGGCATAAATGTGGCTGATATCCTTCAGTCCTTTGATGATTTGCTCTACTTTTTCCCCGAACATCTCCCGGATTTGCTCCAGGGTGATCATTTCTTTTTCCACTGTTTTGTGGAGCATGGCACAAATGATAGAAGTCCGGCCTAAGCCGATTTCCTGGGTAATGATCAGCGTAATATCCAAAATACGGACGATCTCCTGATAGTTTAATTCCGAAGCTTCGGTTTCGTTTTGGATGGCTATCTTAAAGGCTTTACGGATCAACCGGATGTCTTCGCTCGAAATCAGGTTCCGGCAGGATTTTAACACAGCCGTATATTTACTCAATATGATCGGACGATAGGTTTGTTCTGTCATTGCGTTCATAAGTGAATCTTGTTAGAAGGTGTCGCTTTTTTCTGTTTGTAAAAATAGCGATTCTTTTGAAGATTATCGATCCGGCAATTCTATTTTTGTGTAAAAGTTTGTTGAAAAGTGTGTGTAAAGAATAAGTGTACAGAAATATGAAATCAGAAATGAACTGCTGTAATCTGCTACCATGCTGTTATCCCGGAAAATCCGGAAAATCTTTATCGGGCCGCTTGGAAAATAATACGTTGAAGTATAAACAGGAAAGGCCGGTTTAAAATTACGAGGATATGCTTGAAATCAATTTTTTATGTATATTTACGACGATCAAACGTGGGATTATTTTGAACCGTATACAACTTTTTGGAAAGGATAAAAATATAAAATATGACAACAAAAGAGAGATATGAAGGCGTATTGGGGTGGTTTGCCGGGAAAATGCCGGTAGCCGAGAGTGAATTGAAGTATAACGACCCTTTCGAATTGATCGTGGCGGTGATTCTGTCCGCCCAGTGTACCGACAAACGGGTGAACATGACGACTCCGGCTTTATTCGAACGCTTTCCCGATGCAAAGGCCATGGCTGCCGGGACAGTGGAGGATATCTATCATTTGATCAAATCAATTTCCTATCCGAATAACAAAGCTAAGCATCTGCATGAAATGGCCCAAAAACTGGAAAGGGATTTTCAGGGAAAAGTGCCTGAGGATATGGAGTTATTACAAACGCTTCCCGGTGTGGGGCGTAAGACGGCCAATGTTGTGATGGCAGTGGCATTCCACAAACCGGCCATGCCTGTGGATACGCATGTTTTCCGGGTATCTAACCGGATCGGGTTGGTGAATAACACAAAAACGCCTTTGGAAACTGAGAAACAGTTGGTAAAAAATATTCCGGCGGAGATCTTGTCGACGGCTCATCATTGGCTGATTTTGCACGGACGTTATGTTTGTCTGGCCCGGAAACCGAAGTGTGAGGAATGTGGAATCCGGCAATGGTGCCGTTTTTTTCAGAGTAGACGGTGAAGGGGGAACGGGGAATGGAGAAAGGAAACCTCCCTTCTCCTTTTTCCTTTCTCCTACATTTACTTGTAATATATAGCTGCCCAGGCTCCGGATTTCACTTTGCCGACACCCGATGGCGGACAGGTATCGCTGTACAGTGTAAAAGGAAAATTGAAAATCATCGATTTCTGGGCTTCGTGGTGCGGACCTTGCCGGATGGAGAATCCCAATATGGTGAAACTATACGATGATTTTAAAGACAAGGGCCTTGCTGTGATTAGTGTATCGCTTGACGAACGTAAAGCCGCCTGGACGCAAGCGATCCAAAAGGACGGTATGCCGTGGGTACACGTGTCCGACTTAAAAGGCTGGAAAAGCGAAGTGGTGAAGTTGTACAATGTAGATTCCGTACCGTGTATTCTGGTACTTGATGAGAATAACCGGATTCTGGCCAAGAACATCCGGGCGGAAAAATTGCGGGCCTTTGTGGAAGAGCGGCTGGGAAAATAGGTTTGGGTCGTTATATATTACGATGGAGTTCATACCTGTTTTTTATTATAAGCCGGTTTCGATAGGAAAATCTGTAGGAATTATTTTTCTTACAGATTTTCTATATATGTTTATCCTAAAAATGTAGAATTATTCCGATCCTTGTTCGTCTTCGGTATTCGTGTTCGGGGACCATTGGAGCTCTGTCGAGTGTTGTCTTGCTTTTTCTGAACGTCCGACCGGTGGTGTCTGACGAGCTTGCGAGGAGTTCCGTCGGTCAGTGAAAGAAAAAGCCAGATGACCGACAGAAGCGACCGCGTCCCCGAACACGAATACCTTCGACTCCCGTCATCACTGCCTGGCAAGCTAAACCGGACCTGAAAACCATAAATTTCAACGAAAAAATATTTTCCGGTAAAGTAACCCAACTATCCATAATCCGATAGAGGTGAGCCGATATTTTATTCTATAAAATTTTTCTAATTCTTCCTTTGCCAGGTCGTGTTAACGTGAGATGCAGGGTTTTATGGCGGAAGACCATTGGAGCAGGAACGAGTGTCCGGTTAGG
>NZ_CFKYFN010000100.1:0-36674 GCF_985060555.1 Odoribacter sp.
ACGTAAGTCGGAGGTGTTCGTGTTTAGAGACCATTGGAGCTCTGTCGAGTGTCGTCTTGCTTTTTCTGAACGCCCGACCGGTGGTGTCTGACGAACGTAGTGAGGAGTTCCGCCGGTCAGTGAAAGAAAAAGGTAGACGACCGACAGAAGCGACCGGGTCTCCAAACACGAACACCGAAGACGAATAAGTAACAAAATAATTCTACCTTATATTTATAAAAAACAATAAAAAACGTTATCTTGTCGCACTGAAAGAAGAAGACGGATACGGCTCTTCACGATAAAATAGAATAGAGATGTTTACATTTGGATTACTTTGTTTTACCTCGTTTTTTACGTTGATCAATCCGTTAGGAGCGATGCCGGTTTTTATGACCATGACGATGGAGCTGGATGAAAAAGAACGTAGAAAAGTGGCCCGCCGGGCTTCTTTGGTCTCTTTTCTCATCATGATGTTTTTTGCTATTTCAGGCGATTTGTTATTCCGTTTTTTCGGTATTTCCATCGATAGTCTGCGGATTGTCGGAGGAATCATCTTCTTGATTATGGGGATGGATATGTTGCAGGCCCGTTTGGTGAAAACCAAGGTGAAAGAATCGGAAGTGAAGAGTTATGTCAACGATATCTCGATCACGCCTTTATCTATTCCGATGTTATGTGGCCCTGGTGCGATTACCAACGCAATCGTTATGTGGAACAAAGCTACCGATTGGGAAACCAAAATGATTATGGTCATCGCCGTAGCTGTGGTGATTACTTTGGTATATCTTATTTTAAGAAGTTCCTCCCGGATTATCAAGATACTCGGCGAAACCGGCAATAACGTGATGATGCGGTTGATGGGGCTGATCGTGATGGTGATTGCTGTCGAATTTTTCTTTAGCGGGCTAAAACCGATCGTGATCGATATTTTGCGTTCGGTAGGCTGATCTTTTATTCGAAAAATAGGAAAATAACTAAAGTGTACAAGTTTTTTAAGCGTTTGCGGAGATATTGTTTTGCCCGTTGGCGTTGTGTTTTTACAGTAGATTCGGCAATTTGTAATTTTTCTGTAATTTCCCGGATGTCCATGTGCTCCAGGTAGCTCATTTTGAAAATCCGCCGGCATTCGGAAGGCAATTCTTCAATGGCAGCAAAAATTTCTTCGAATATCTCCGCTTCGATCTGGTGGCGGAAATAGGTGGCCTCTTCATATTCGGGAGTGTCCAGACGTTGTTTTAAAAATGTCCGGGTATTTTGCTTCTCCAAAGCATTCAGGGCTTTGGATTGTACACAGCTGTACAAGAATGATTTCAGAGCGATCAGGTTTGGGAAATCATAGCTTTTCTCATAGAAACGAATAAACACTTCCTGAACGACATCTCTTGCTGCTTCTTCATCTTTTAATATTTTATTGGCAAAAAAACATAATGCGGCGTAATAACGATGAAACAACAATTCGAAAGTTTTTTCATCGCCCTCTTTGAGTCGTTGTAAAACGAGCGTTTGATCTGTGATCTCCGGATTCATGCCTGGCTCTGATAATTCGACGATCAAATTTATGACTTTATCTTAGAATTTTCTCTAATAAAACCATTAATTTTGAATTCCATGAATGATAACAGCATGTTATATCTCGTTTTATTGGGTTTTGCTTCCGGGTTTATCAATATGTTCGCCGGAGGTGGCTCGATGTTGGTGGTTCCGTTTTTGATTTTTCTCGGTTTGCCACCCCATGTGGCTAACGCAACCAACCGAGTGGCTATTCTTCTGCAAAATATCGTTTCGACAGCTACTTTTCGACAGAAGAAAATATTGAATTTTAAAACGGATTATCCTTTACTGCTCCCCACTACCTTGGGAAGTATTTTAGGAGCTTTTACGGCTGTCGACATTCAGGCTGCCGTTTTACAAAAAATGATCGGGGGATTATTGGTGGTGATGTTTTTTATGATTTTACTGGATCCCAATACCTGGGTGAAATCTAATATTGAAAAAGCAAAAGCCCGGCATCCCTGGGTACGTTTTTTGATATTTTTGGGGATCGGCTTCTATGGCGGTTTTATACAAATCGGTGTCGGTTTTTTTATGCTGGGTGGTTTGGTATTGGGATGTGGTTACGATTTGCTCAAGGCAAATGCTTTAAAAGTATTGCTTATCTTGATCTATACTTTCGGGGCACTCGTTATTTTTATCTGGTATGATTTGGTAGATTGGCGTACCGGTTTGATTCTGGCTTGCGGTAACATGGCGGGAGCCTGGATCGGGACCCGGTTGAGTGTGAAATGGGGAGCGAAGTACATACGTTATATTTTATTGATTGCATTAATAATGGTCGCTCTAAAACTTTTCGGAATATTTTGATTATTTTTTTCATCTTTTGTCATCCTTTTGCTTCTTTCACCGGTTTTAATAGAAAATGAAGAAAAGATGACCTCTAAAAAATATACTCCTCAGGAAATTGCCCGTTTGATTTTGCTTTGTTGGCACGGAGAAGCAGATAAACAGCAAATGACTGAACTGGAAGAATGGTTGGAAGAGAGTGCAGACAACCGCTCGTTTTATGAAAGCCTCGGGGCCCGTTCATATCAAGGAACAGAATGGCAAGAATATATGAAATACGACTCCCGGAAAGATTGGAAACGGGTGAAAGTAGCGATGAAACGGAGGAAGCGTGTTCCTTTCCGGTATTTATTGCCGTATGCTGCATTGGTACTGATAGCGATAGGGCTTGCCTGGATGATAAAATATAAAAATACCGGAAAATCTGAGCAGCCTGTCTCGATGGGTGAAACTATTCGTCCAGGTAGTTCAAAAGCGCAGTTGGTCTTACCGGATGGACGTCGCGTGGATTTAGAAGTGGATAGGGGATGCCAGCAATTGAAAGGCGAGAATTTTGTAAATGATGGAAAACAACTGGTTTATCATGAACAGGAAAACGGTAAAAGGATACAATGGCATACTTTGTCGGTACCCCGTGGAGGAGAATACAAATTGGTTTTGGCCGACGGAACCCGGGTGTGGTTGAATGCTGCATCGGAATTGATGTATCCGGACCATTTTTCAGCAGATCAGCGGAAAGTGGTGTTAAAGGGGGAAGCTTACTTCGAAGTGACGAAAGATGTGAAGCGACCTTTTTCAGTCGTTTTGGGGGATATGGAAGTAAAGGTGCTGGGTACTTCGTTTAATGTGTCGGCTTACCCCGGCGTTAAGCGTCAGACGACTTTGATAGAAGGGCAGGTGGCGGTCAATTGGCACCGGCAGCAGGTTGTCATCAGGCCCGGCCAACAGGCCGCCGAAACGGATGAAGGACTGCGGGTGGCTTCTGTGAATGTCATGAATTATGTCGGTTGGAAGGAGCACCGTTTTGTATATGAAAATAAATTATTAGGGGAGGTATTGGAAGACCTGGAACGCTGGTATGATGTCGAAGTGTTTGTCATGCACGATGAAATCCGGAATTTACATTTGACAGCTAATTTACCGAAATACGAAAATATGGATAAGGTGTTGGAAATCATTGAATATGCGGCTTGTGTGAAATTTGAAGTAAAAGGCCGGACGGTTGTGGTGAGACGGGATTGACTCAAGAAAAACAGGAAAGCGCGCTAACACTTTCCTGTCGATAATAAATAACGCCCTTTTGGCGAAGGGTCATTATTCACTTAATTAAAACACGACAAATCTATGAAAAAAAATCAAGAATCCGATGTCGGAAAAGCTTCCGGTGTAGTTTGGAAAATGTGGTTGACTATGAAATTGCTGTTTTGTTTCCTTCTGATAGGATTTTCTACTGTCTATGGCAATGCTTTTTCACAAGTAAAAATCAGTATTTCGGTAAACGAGGTTTCCTTGCAGGAAGTGTTTGAAAAACTGACTGAACAGACGGGGTATCATTTTGTGTACAGTAATGAAATGTTACAACGGACCGGAAAGGTAAGTGTAGATATGCAAGATTGTGATCTTGGACAGATTATGGCTGTATGCCTGAAAAATACAGGTTTATGGTATCGGTTGGAAGACAATATCATTGTGATTTCTCCGAAATTCAGGCAACCTGATGTTCCTCAGAAAAAAATCACCCTTACCGGGAATGTAAAAGACAAAGAGGGACGTCCGTTACCGGGAGTAACCATTCTGCTGAAAGGTTCTGCCGTGGGAGTGGTGAGTGATGTGGATGGAAATTTCACTCTGACAGTGCCGGAGGAATCGGGACTGACGCTTGTATTTTCGTTTGTGGGGATGAAAACGCAAGAAGTAGTCTTAAGCGGTCAGCAAGTGTTACATATTGTCATGCTGGAAGATGTGTCTCAAATGGAAGAAGTTATCGTTACCGGTTACCAGGAAGTCAAGAAAGAGAAAATGACCGGGGCGGTAACCACCATCTCCTCCGAAAAACTTAGTGACCGTTACACTCCGAATCTTATCCAGAATCTTGAGGCTCGCGTTGCCGGTCTGTCGACCTACGGCGGCAAACCGATTATCCGCGGAACGGGTACGCTCTATGGCGAATCGGCTCCGTTGCTCGTTGTGGACGGTCTTCCGGTCGAAGGCTCTATCGAAGACCTCAATCCCTATGACATCGCTTCGGTGAACGTTCTGAAAGACGCTGCAGCGTCGGCTATCTACGGTGCGCGCGCCGCAAACGGAATCATTGTTGTAACAACCAAGAATGCCCGTAACAAAGGCAAGATCGACATTGACTTCCAGGCAAACATAACCTTGTATGAAAACAAGAATGTCGATTATCATGATAACTTCCTGATGAACGCCGAAGAACAGGTGGAACGCGCCAGCGAATACTATGACTATTATTTCAACCGCAAGTATGCCGACGATCCGAGTATGACCCGGGACAAAGTCATAGAGAATTTCGGAAAGAACATTACCGACGGCGCTCAGATAAACCCCGTGGCCTATGCCTGGTATCAGCACGCGGCGGGCAATATCGGTCGCTCCGAACTCGACAACATTCTCGCTGATTTGTCGAAAAACAACTTCGCACAGGATTTCGCCGACAACATCTATCGTCGCCAGGTCATGCAGCAGTATAACCTCTCGCTCCGTGGTAGTTCCGACAAGTTCCGCAACAACTTAGTGATAAACTATCGCACTGACAACATGGGCATCATAGAGCATAAGAGCAACTGGCTCAACGTTTACTACAAAGGTAGTTGCGACCTTGCAAAATGGCTCGTGGCCACATTCTCGGTAAACGGCGTATACGCCAATATAAAGCAGTATGGCAACGATTACAACGTTAATCTCGACCCGTTCTCCTATGCCCAGTATCAGTCGTTCTATAATGCCGACGGCTCCGTTAAGAAACTCTATTCATGGTACTGCGGCAATGAATACATGCCCCTTCAGGAAGGCATGGAAGATCTCGGATTCAACCTCGTTGACGAGCTTAGGGATAACCAGACAAAGACGCGCCGTCAGGAAATGCGCTACCATGGCGATCTTCTCTTTAAGATTATCCCCGGACTTACGGCTCAGACCCAGTTCGTATATGAAGTCAACTCTCAGAACGTCCAGCAACATGCGACACAGGAGAGTCACGCCGCACGCACAATCAAGAATGCGTACGCCAAAATGGATACAGAGAGCCACAAGCTCGTTTATATGACTCCCGAAACCGGTGGATTTCTTCAGACTACTCATACCAGCGGAAACTTTTGGACTGCCCGTGGCCAGCTGAACTACACCAACACTTTCGGCAAGCACGAGATTTCGGCTATCGCTGGTCTGGAATTCCGGGAGACGAAAACCAGTGGTGACAAATCGCTTGTTCTCGGATATGACGAACAGCTTCAAAGCAGTGCTACCCATACTGTTGATTTCGGAACTTTATCGCAGATGAGCAATTCGCCTTACTTTCAAATGAACGGCTCTCCTTTCCCGTGCAACCAGTTCGCGTTCACACCCTATCTTGAAAACGGAATGGGAATCGTGAAAGAAGTTCGCCATCGCTATGGTTCGGGTTATTTCAACGCAACCTACACCTATGATAACAAATATAACATTTTCGGTTCGTTTCGAAAAGACTATGCCGACATCTACGGTCTCGACGCCAAGTTCCGTGGCAGACCCCTGTGGTCGGTAGGTATAGGCTGGAACGCCCACAACGAGAGTTTCCTCCGCGACCTGTCCTGGATGGATTTCCTGAAACTCCGTTTCTCCTACGGTGTTACCGGTAATATCTATCAAGGTGCTACCTCTCACATGACGGCATCGTCGGGCGACATAAATTCAACGACCAATCTGCCTGTCGCCTCCATTTCATCGCCCGCCAATCCTGACTTGCGCTGGGAGCAGAACCGGACGACCAACGTCGGTCTCGACTACGGTTTTATGAGCTATCGTTTGCGTGGATCGCTCGACTATTACGTGAAGACCGGTAAGGATATTTTTGCCCCGATCACTCTTGACCCGACAACCGGTTTCTCATCGATGGTTGCCAACGTGGCCTCAATCCGGAACAATGGTATTGAGCTTGCCATCGGCTATGACTGGTTTGTTCCCGGAAACCGCCGTGGATTCAGCTGGACAACCAACCTCACCGTAACCTACAATAAGAACAAGGTTCTCGAAGTGGAGAATCCTGCCACTCGCGCCTATGATCTCGTCAGCTTACCTTATAAGACCGGTTATCCCGTAAATGCGCTATGGGCTTATCGTTTCGCTGGGATCGATGACCGGCCGGGTCTGGTGGGCCAGTCGATGTATTACGTTGAGAATGGCAACACATCGCACAACGCAAGTAGTGCTAGCGTCGACGTTCTTGAATTCGGTGGTCAGTCCGATCCGAAAGCGATCGTCGGAATGGATAATCAGCTGCGCTGGAATGGCTTGAGTCTCGGATTTCTCCTTGTCTACTACGGTGGCCACAAAATGTTCGCCCAGCCCAAATCGGAAGTGTTCGAATCGTCATGGGACAGTCCGCTGAACATTGTCTATCTCAATTCCTGGACTCCCGAAAACCATTCCGATGTTCCGGGTATCGGCGAATATGCCTCTACGTCACTGGGCAGTGAATGTCGTACGGCGACAAACTGTCTCTATGACGCTGATTTCCTGAAAATCCGTAATATAACTATCGGTTATGATCTTCCTGAGCACCTAACGGAAAAAGTCGGTATCAGTAAGATTTCACTCCGTTTTCAGATCAACGACCCGAAAGCCCTCTGGATTAAGAACAACGCCGGAATCGACCCCGAGACACTCGGAATCCGTAAACAGGCATCGTATATGTTCGGCGTGAACCTGAGTCTCTAACATTTAGTAATATTTAATTTTGACATGACAATGAAAACAAGATATATCGTAGGTCTTTTTCTGGTGGGAGCTTCGGTGCTTAGTTCCTGTTCCGATTTCACAGAAATCGACCAGAAAGGAATGAACCTTCTCTCCACCACTGACCAGCTCGAGATGCTTCTCAACCAGGAGTATAATATCAGAATTGCCGATATTCAGCGTGTATGCGGTTCGGTACAGTATTATCCCGGCAACGTAGGGACTGTTCTTGCCAATCCGGTTAAGACAACAACCCAGATCCTTCTGAAATACGACGAGGCGGGGCATGCTTTGGAACAGGTAGACCTGACTTCGAGCGACAGTTATTATGCAAATTGCTACAACTATATCGGAACAGTTGCCAATCCTATTCTGAGTCTTGTGGATGCCGCGACAGGTTCCGAAGAAAAGAAAACGGCACTAAAAGCCGAAGCTCTGACGATCCGCGCCTATTTCCACTGGCTCGCTGCCGTGAAGTTTACCAAAGCCTATGATCCGGCTACGGCTGACTCCGAGAAATCTATCGCATATGTTCTGGAAACACAGGATATCAAACAACCTACCGAACAGCTTACTCAGAAAGAGGTCTACGAATACATTCTCGCTGACCTCGATGCTGCGATCGAGCTGAACGCGCTTCCGCAGTCGGCTGTAAACCGAATGCGCTTCAACGCCGCATGTCCGCATGCGATCAAAGCTCATGTGCTGATGTATATGCAGCAGCCCGGCGAAGCTGCAAAAGAGGCACAGAAAGCGCTTGCGGTTAACAGCTCGGTATCAGACTATGCCAACTACTGCACCGAGGCACCGAGCAGTGCGGGAATTCTGGTAAAAACATTCGAGACGCCCCAACTGGCACTCGCCCAGGACTATTTCACCGATGCCGATATTGAGTTTTTCTCGTGGCTCACACCGCGCTACTATGAACGTTATGAAGAGAAAAACATTCAGAAAGATTGGTTCGCCACCTATCACACCGTGATGTGGATGGGGAGCTGGGAGACGACCTCTCAGATGGTAATAGGAAGCTTGGAAGGTATGTTTGGGGTTACCGAAGGTTCCATGAGCTACGGAGTACAAGGAAATGGCCGTGTCGGACGAATAAATCTGAGCGTGCCGCAGATGTATCTGATTCTCGCCGAGAATGCCATCGACAACAACCTGATCGACGACGCAATGGACTATCTCGACAAAATCCGTGTGGGCCGCTTCTTTCCGGAAGACTATCATGCGCTGAAAGGCTCGGTGACGACAAAAACCGAAGCCATCGGGATGCTCAGGAAAGTTGCCCATGGCGAGAATGTGTTCAACATTTATGACTTTATTACTCTTAAACGCTGGACACTGCTCGATGACTACAAAGAGGATATCAGTTGGACATACTCGGGCACAACCTACACCCTGAAGCCGGAATCAACCATCTGGGTGTTCCCGTTCCCGAAGAATCTGATGGAAAAGAACGGTAATTTCGAACACAATTATCCGGTTACCCAGAACTGATGATCGATCGGTTCGGATCTATAGGACCCACAACCGTGTCTGACAGAATATCGGGGTTGTGCCAGTTTTTGACACACCCCCGGAAAATCAATTAAATCAAATGAAAGCACAAAAAATCATTCTTCTTGCAGGTGTAACGGCCTTGTTCTGTGCCTGCAACTCAAAGCCGGCCGGCCATTTCTGCGTAAGCGGCAAAATTTCCGATGCCGACGGCCGGGAAATCTATCTTTACAGAATTTCAGCCAACCGTTCGACTGCAACGGTCGATACAGCCGTGATCGGGAACGGACGTTTTATTTTCGAAGGCATTCAGGAAACTCCAATCGGGGCGACCCTTATGATGGGCGACCCACGGAACTGGGAGAACAAAACTCGCGTGGGTCTTTTTGTGGAACCGGGTGAAATCGTCGTTTCAGGGCTTATGGTTTCGGACTTCTCCAATGTCGCCATAACCGGTTCGCCGACGACCGACGAACAAAAAGCATATGAAAACTCACTCCAACCGTTCACGGAACAGATGACCCGTCTTCATGAGTCGATAAAAGTCGATCCGGACAATGCCACCCTGCGTGATTCGCTCGAGATCCTCAGGGAAAGTATGCAGCAAACAAGCATTGACTTTATCCGCAATAACGGCAAGTCGTTCGTAGCTCCTTCGGTTCTTATGCAGATTCAGGGAAACCTCGACTACCCGACGATGAAAGAACTCTATGACGCTCTTGCTCCCGAGGTTCAGTCCGAAGCTGCCGGGACTAAAAAAGAACTCGAAGCCCTCGAGGCCGTGCTGCCCGGGAAACCGGCTCCCGACCTGATCAATAAAAATCCCGAAGGCAAGGAAATAAAGCTGAGCGATCTGAAAGGCAAGGTTGTTCTGGTTGATTTCTGGGCCACCTGGTGCGGACCATGTGTTGCTTCGCTTCCCCACATTCAGGAACTCTACAACAAATACCATGACAAAGGATTTGAAGTTTTCTGCGTGGCCGACAACGATTCTTCTGAAGACGAATGGAAAAACTTCATCGCCGGGAGTAAAGTAGGCATGCAGAACTATCACCACATTTTGCGCGGACTTAAAACGCTCACGGATGAGAACGGCGAATTCGTTGGTTTCGACAGATCGAACGACCAAAGTGACAAGTATGCTGTCCACTATTTACCTACGAAATATCTGATCGCTGCTGACGGAACAATCATCGGCAAGATCGGGACCGACGAGGAGCTCGATTCAATCCTCGCCGAAATTTTTGCAGAATAATTTAATCTTCCGACCGGTAGGAAGAATTTTTAAACCAATAAAATCAAATGTAATGAAAAGACTTTTTTCACTGATTCTTGTCGGCATGCTGGCCGTTTCGGGATTGTCGGCAAAAGTAAAACTGAGCGTTCTTTACGTCGGCGGTACCGCCAACATGGATCCGATGCTCATGGCCCCCGGTAGTGTCGATTCCGTAGCGCTTGCGGCTTCGGTCAAAGAGCGCATGGCGCACTTCACTAAATTCCTGAAAAAGAACTTCACGAACGTGAAATCGATAGAAGGGAAGGACTACACTCCGGAAATGTCGGCCGCCTATGACGTTACGGTTTTCGACGGGCGAACCGTTCCCTTCAGGAAAGGCGACCGCATGAAAGGCGAGCGCGACAGCTATCTGCCCGAATCGTTCGACCGCGCCGCAGTCATGATCGGTCATATGAGCGAAGATCTCGGCCGCAGTCTCGGAAATAAAAACGACTGGTATTGCCTTTGTCTCGATAACTATGCTCTCGGCATGAAGAACGATCACCCGGTTTTCAACGGGCCGTTCAAAGTGGACATGACGACAGAGATGCACCCTACAGCCGCTCCTGCTCTTGAAGTCGCCGAAATGATGGGCGAATCGCTTCCGGAAGAAATGCCTATGCTGCTCATGCATTCCAAATGGACTGAAGAGGAGATTGCTTCGGGTAGCTGCCGCATCGGCATGGTGAGCCGTCCCGGCGGTTATCTCGACTCTCCCGACACGGAAGTGATTTCGGGCGGTCTCTGCGGAAAGAGCATCGATGCCGTTGCCATCGGCCGTCATGGGAATCTGTTTCACTTCGGTTTTGCTGCCGATCCCGAGCGTCTTACTCCTGCCGGACAGGCGATTCTGCTCAATTCCATTGTTTATGCATCGAAGTTCAACGGACAGAAACCCATTGCACGCAAAATGAAGGAAGGAATCGCCACCCGTGATCATTTGCCGATGACAAAATGGGCTTGCACACGCAAAGCGAACGACCGTATCAACGAACAAGAGCTGACGTTTCGCCAAATGATAGACAGCGTTCATGCTGTTGCAGTCGAAAAAAAAGCCAAAGGTGAGGAACTTACTATGTCTGAAGCCATGTATCTCGATATGTCGCAGATGCCTCCGGTAGTGAAAAAATCTTTCGGACAATATCTGAAGGAACGTAATCCGAAGCTCTATGAAGTGTTCGGAACCGATGAAGCTGCCTATGCGAACTATTACGACAAAAACGCTCCATATATGCGTCCCGACTTGCGCGGCTACGAACTTGTCATAGATCCGGAAGTGCGGGCGCTCGGAATTCCCAATAACGATATCCGTTTGCTCGACAAAGCGATCGAACTGATGGAACAAGGTAATCCCGACGGCAAGACTATCCTTGAACGTTACACTCTCAAGCGTTTCGCGACCCCTGCCGAGTGGCGTAACTGGCTTAACATCCATCGCCCGAGAATGTTCTTTACCGAAGCTGGTGGTTATCTCTGGCTCGTGAACGAAAAAGACGCCAATGACTATTCTGTTCTCGCCGCTGAAGCTGTTTCGGCGCAAGCTGTAGCTCCGGTTCCAGTGAACAACGACAATCTTACAACCGATAAGGATAATCCCGTTGTGCTTACCGCACGTATCGACACCCGTGCTGACGGTAAAAAGGAATATGTACTGACCATGAAGATTCACCCCGGCTATCATACCTATGCCAGGCTCGATCCGGCAGATCCGTATATCTTGACGACAATCGAAATGGAATATCCTGCAGGCGTCGAAGCCGACGGTGACATGATCATGCCTCCATTCCAACCGACATCGAACGCAACGTCGTATTACGTCGACACGGTAGAATTCCGTCAGCCGCTTAAAGGTAACGGGAAGGGTGAGATTGGCGCGAAAATCCGTTATCAGGCATGCGACCACTCGGAATGCAAACTCCCTGTAACGACAACCGTAAAAGCAACGCTATAACCGACCGATCAGTCTTGATTGGCTCAATAATAAGAGCTATAGGGACTACTACGACCGTAACGGGTTGTTGAAGAGGGTCAGATGATCTGGATACAGATTTTTATACAAATGACGGATGGATTGGCTGAATTTGTTATCTGGCGAATCGATCTGTCATTTGTATTTCTTTTAGAATGTACGTTTTAAAATCTCCCGGATGTTGTCGGCTTTTCCCATGGTATAATAGTGGATAGCCGGGGCACCGTGGACTAATAAATCCTTGCTTTGGGCTGTACACCATTCGATGCCTACCTGATAGATGGCTTTATTGTCTTTACATTTCCGGACTTCGTTCATCAGTTCCTGGGGCAGGTCGATACTGAAAGTCCGGGGGAGCATTTCGATGTGGGTTTGCGTCGAGATGGGTTTCAGGCCGGGGATGATCGGAACAGTAATACCGGCGGCCCGGCATTTGGCTGCAAATTCATAAAACCGGGTATTGTCGAAAAACATTTGAGTAACGATATAATCGGCTCCTGCATCTACTTTGCGTTTCAGATTTTCGATATCGATGTCTATATTCGGGGCTTCATAATGTTTTTCGGGATAAGCGGCGACACCGATACAAAAATTAGTAGGTACGGCATTTTTCAGACATTCGTCCAGGTAAATTCCCCGGTTCATATTGTGGATTTGTTCCACCAGTTCGCAACTGTAACGGTGGCCGTCGGGTTCGGGAACGAAATATTTTTGGCCGGGGATAGCATCTCCGCGTAAAGCGACTACATTCTGAATATCCAGGAAGTTCAGGTCGATCAGGTCGTTCTCGATCTGATGTTTACTGGCTCCTCCGCAGATCAGATGGGGGACGACTTCTACAGGAAACCGTTTCATTATCGCTGCTGCAATGGCTACCGATCCCGGCCGTTTGGTGATGGTCACTTTTTCAAAGGTACCGTCGGCCGTTTGGCGGAATTCCACTTCATCCCGGTGAAAGGTGATATTGATGAAGGGAGGGGCGAATTCCATCAGAGGTTCTATGGCTCCGTATAGTTTGTTGATATCGCTTCCTTTCAATGGAGGCACCAGTTCGAACGAAGCGAAAGGTGCCTTTTTCTGATTGATAATATCGATTACTTTAGTCATGATGTACTGGTTATGGGCATAGGCTTGCCCGGTTTTATAATCCTAATAATCTTTTTCCTTCTTCCAGGGTGATCGCCCGCTTTGTGCAATAGTCCGTCAACTGGTCTGCGCCGATTTTTCCAATGCTGAAATAACGGGCAGCCGGATGTGCGATGAGCATACCACAAAGACTTGTCGTCGGATAGATCGCATAAGACGTGGTCAGGGAAACCCCGATTTTAGACGGTGCATCCAATAGGTCGAAGACATCTTTTTTCAGTGAATGATCCGGACAGGCCGAATAGCCGAAGGCCGGGCGGATCAGGGACAAACCTTCACTCAATTGTTCCTGCATCCATTCGGCCAAAGCTTCGGTTAACCGGGCACATAAGCTTTCACGCAGCAGATGGCTGAAGTCGTGGCAGTCACAACCGCCCTGTTTGTCGGCGACTTTCAGAGCAAATAACCCGATGGTGGAAGTTCCGTAAGCCTTGGGACAGATATAATCGGATAAACTCAGGCATTCTTGCCCCGCTTTTTGTTGACGCAACATGGGGAGACGGTGACCGTTATCCAATACGATTTCGTCATCTTCTGCATAGGCATCGAAGAAGTTGACCACGATCGAAGCTTCGAATTCATTGCCGGCAATAACGGTGCCCAACATTTCCAGTGCGGCCTGGTAAGTACGGTCGGCTTCTTCATGCTGATGAATGATTTCCGGGAATTTACCTTTGAATCCCCAGAAATGGAAAAATGGAGTCCAATCGATTTTAGCGATCAGGTCCTGCAAGTCCATATTTTTTCCCAACAGATTGTGTTCCCCGAAACTGGCAGGCAACCGGTAGCTTTCCCGGTCAAAGACAGGAGCCAGGGCCTGAGCTTCTGTATAGGGAAGCAAACGGTCCTGTTTATGATAATATTGCCCGCGTATTTTTTCCTGTTCTGCTTTCACTTGTGCGAGGTAGGACGACCGGTCGGATAGTAGCCGTTTCATGATCCCTGCAGTCCGGGAGGCATCTCCCCCCTGGATGACGCCATAATCGTATCGGGGGGCCAGTTTTACAGCGGTATGTACGGTTGAAGTGGTCGCTCCGCCTACGATAAGCGGAATCCGGAGCTGCTCTTTCTGTAGTAACTCACACAAAGCTTCCATTTCGCTCAAGGAAGGAGTGATGAGTCCGCTGACTCCGATCAGGTCTGCCTGATGGGCTTTGGCTGCGGCAACGATTTTTTGGTTATCGACCATCACCCCCAGGTCGATGACATCGAAATTGTTGCAGGTCAATACGATACTGACGATGTTTTTACCGATATCGTGTACATCTCCTTTGGCAGTCGCAAGGACAACTTTAGGGCGCTGAATATTTTCTCCCGTACCGGCGTTGTGTTTTTCGATCTCCGGTTGTAAAATTGCGACAGCTGCTTTCATCGCTTTCGCCGATTTTACCACTTGGGGTAAAAACATTTTTCCTTCACCGAATAGTGTCCCCACTTTATCCATCCCCTGCATCAGGGGACCTTCGATGATTTCGACGGGGGAGGCATAAACGGTCAGCGCTTCGGCCAGATCGGCTTCCAGATATTCCGTATTACCTTTGATCAGAGCGAAATTCAGGCGTTCGGATAACGTACGGGTGCGCCATTCTTCATTTTTTATAGCCTTTCCGTCTGCGGTTTTCTGTCCCTTGATTTGTTCGGCCAGTTCGATCAGGCGTTCCGTGGCTTCCGGGTGTTTGTTCAATACCACCTCTTCTACTGCTTCCAGTAATTGAGGTTCTATCTCATCGTATACCTGTAACATGGCCGGATTGACGATGCCCATATCCATGCCTGCCTCGATCGCATGGTAGAGAAATACGGAGTGCATGGCTTCGCGTACCGGGTTATTTCCCCGGAAAGAAAACGAGAGATTGGAGATTCCGCCGGAAGTACGGCATCCCGGCAGGTTGGCCTTGATCCAGGCTATTGCCCGGATGAAATCGACGGCGTAATTATTGTGCTCTTCCAGGCCTGTTCCGATAGCCAGAATATTGACGTCGAAAATGATGTCTTCCGCACGGAAACCGGCTTGCCGGGTTAAGAGCCGGTAAGCCCGCTCACAGATTTCGATTTTACGTTCATAAGTGACGGCTTGTCCCTGTTCGTCGAAAGCCATAACGACGACAGCAGCTCCCAAATGATGTATTTCCCGGGCTTTTGCCAGAAACAGATCCTCTCCTTCTTTCAGGCTGATCGAATTGACGATACATTTCCCCTGGGCATTTTTGAGTCCTGCTAAAATGGTATTCCAATCCGAAGAATCGATCATCAGGGCTGCCCGGGCAATATCGGGGTCATTGCTGATATAACGGACGAAAGTGGACATTTCGAGAGCACTGTCGAGCATGGCATCGTCCATGTTGATATCGATAACCGATGCCCCGTCCTCGATTTGTTTCCGGGCGATCCGGGCAGCTTCTTCATAAGCTTTGGCGTGGATGAGTTTGGCAAATTTAGCGGAACCGGCAACATTGGTCCGTTCACCGACATTGATGAAGTTATTTTGGGCTTTATCGACTACGACCTTGTCCAGACCACTTACCACAAGCTGGGCCGGGATAACCGGAATCTGTCGGGGAGAAATGGCTTGAAGGGCTTCACGTATGGCCCGGATGTGCTCCGGAGTAGTACCGCAACACCCTCCCGCGATATTGAGTAAACCTGCTGTGGCCATCTGTTTCAGGCAGGAAGCCGTTAGCTCCGGGCTTTCATCATATTCTCCCATTTCGTTGGGAAGACCTGCATTAGGATAAATACTCAACGGACAAGGCAGCGTCTTGGATAAGCGTTCGATAAACGGCAATAAGTCGGTGGCCCCGAACGAACAATTCAATCCGAAACTGAACAGCGGGTAATGGGATACAGTGGTGTAAAGTGCTTCCAGGCTCTGTCCGGTGAGCGTCCGCCCACTTCTGTCGTTGATGGTGGCCGATAACATGACAGGGAGTGAAGTCCTTTTTTCTTCCTGTACCTGGGTAATGGCATAAAGGGCTGCTTTTGCATTCAGACCGTCGAAAACGGTTTCCACTAACAAGAGATCTACTCCGCCGTCGATTAATCCGCTTACCTGCTCTGCATAAGTCGAGACCAGGGTATCGAAGTCCACTGGACGGAATTCCGGCCGGTTGACATCCGGTGATAGTGATAATGTCTTGGAAGTCGGTCCCATACTGCCGGATACATATACCTGGTGTGAAGCTGCACGGGCTTCCGTTACAGCTAATTTCGCCCCCGCGTAGTTTAAGCGGTATACGAGCTTTTCTCCCCGATATTCGGCTTGTGAGATGGCGTTCGAGTTGAAAGTATTGGTTTCGATAATATCGGCTCCTGCTTCGATATACGACCGATGAATCTGCCGGATCACTTCGGGACAGGTCAGGTTCAGGATATCGTTGTTGCCTTTCAGGTTTACCGGATGGGAGATAAATTCACTACCGCGAAAATCGGCTTCTGTCAGACCGTATTGCTGGATAGCTGTTCCCATGGCTCCGTCGAGGATCAGAATCCGCTTCTTGATTTCGTCTTGTATCATAGTTGTACGTTCGTTCAATTCAAAAAAGTTTGAGTTCAAAATTACCGCATATACCTAATTTATCGTCTTTGATCGCAATGGCGGCCAGTATGTCTTCCTGCTCCCTGATTTTTTCGATGCAGGTCTGAACATCCTCCGCTGTCTGAATCGTGTTGGCGAAAGCGGTTGCATAAGTGTCGGCCAGCATTACGTCTGAACAGACAATCATCACTGCATCGGCTTTACCGAAGCTGAGTGACGGACCGACGGTTCCGGAAGAGGTACAAATCCCGAGGGGGGCATAGGCTGCCTCGATATGCAAACCGACCTTTTCAGACAAGGGGGAAGAACCGGCAAATACCGAAATATCCATATCCTGACAGAGGTCGGCATAAATATCCCCTCCGTTTTCGACGATCACTTCTTTTATACCGAATCGTTTTTTCAGGTTTTCCCCTACTTTCAGAGCGACGGCGCCGGCTACGGCACTCATCGGGCCGATACCGCTTGTTTGGGTTACCCGCGACATCTCTTTGAATATGCCGGGAGCATCCCCGCTTGCCTGAAAGGGGGTTAAAGCCTGGGCATAATCCGGGTGTGAACCGATCCAGCGGTCCATATCCGTCCGTAATTCCCGGACAAATCGTTCTGCACAGACCGGTATTTCCGGTTGCCAGGAACCCCGGTCCACGCCGATACACAGATCGGTTTCTTTATAAGCTATGGTAAAATAGCTCCAGCGATCCTGGCGGAAATGCTTGCGATAGGTGCGATCGATATATTCCATACGGCATAGGGTAAATTCAGGCTTCGGCAAATTCGATCCGGAATAGTTTGAGAGGACAAGCTTTCAAACATAATTTGCAGGCAATACATTTTTCCGGATTGAAATGCAGTTTCCAATCCGGAGCCCCTATGGTCAACGCGTGGGAAAAGCAGGCCGATACACAGTTGCCACAATCGATACAGAGGCTCGCGTCATACGATACTTTACTGGATACCGGACTTACCGTAACTCCGTTTTCGATTAAATAGGCGATACCCTGGTCCAGTTTGTCGGTATCGGCTTCGAGTTCGACTAATAGATTACCGGATTTCCCGGCTTGTATTTCGGCTTTCAGTATATTGATCCGGATATCGTATAATTTGACCAGGTCATAGGTCAGCGATCTGTCGGTAGCATCTACCGGGAAGGATAATACAACTTTCTTTATCATGATGTTTCTAATTGACAAGGTTTTAAATTTTAATCTTCAATGGCTTTCAATCCGTTCAGGCTGGCTTGTACAGGCATTGGCCGTACCGGTTCGGTGAGTAAAAATTCACCTTTCTGAATCCAGCTTTTCAGTAAATCTGCGATTTCCCGGGCTTTGGCCAGACTGGAAAGGGGCGCTGTTCTTACTTTATGGCCATTGATTTCGATAGCACCACTTTGTAGAGCGGCATAATTCGTTTTTCCCAGAATTTGATTGCCATTCCCATAATCGACGACAGTCGTTTCGATTTGTTCATTCCGGATAGACACCCTTTTCGCCAGATCCTCGTCCAGAATAGGGATAGGAATTCCGATTCCGACATATAAGGTGATACCGTATTTTTCGATATAGGCCCCCCGGAGGTATTGGGTGCTCATGTTTTTCAAGTCACCCACAACAGCTATCGTACGGGCATTACTAGTGGGAATATCGTGTTCATTTACCGCTTTGGAAGTGTTGAACTGAGTGCCGTTCCAGGTGACATAACCGTCTGTACCGCAAAGGAAAATATGAGTTCCCAACCCGATGGTCCGGCATTCCGGATCGTTAAGCAAGGGCGATAGCTCACCGGCAGAACTGTAAGAGGCATTCCTCATCTTAGGAAGCAGCGTACCCATGTAGGTATATTTGATCTGATCGGTGGTGTTGGTCGCTACATTATAATTTTGGTAACAATTTCGCGGATTGTATAAGATAGCTTCATTGATGCAATTCTTGTTGATAATAGCTTTTATATGTTTGCGGGGATAACAATCCGTCCCTTTTCCCCAGGCTTCCAGTGTAATGTCTTTACCATTGACCAGGTCTTCGATGATATGGGCTCCGCCATAAGCCGGAGAGGATGGGTTACAATCTGTAGCGCCGACATAAGTATCTACCGCTGCCAGTCCACCACTAACCCGGATGCCGTTCAATTCGATCTTCTCCATCCGGATTGGGGGATTGGAATGACCGAAATTCAAAAATGCACCCGAAGAACACATCGCTCCGAAAGTGGCGGTGGTTACTACGTCTACTTTTTCTGCAATTTCTTTGGGTGATAATGTCTTGGATAATTCGGATACTTCTTCGGCTGTCAGTACTACGGCAGTCCCTTTTTTTATCTTTTCATTGATTTCTGCGTAAGTTTTCATTTTGTCGTTTTTTAATGAGCGTTTCATGTCTGGGGCGTTTACCCTTTAAATTGGTCAGGATATAGTTCGGATTCGACTATACCACTATAAAATAAACATTAAACCGAATGTTTATTAACGGGGCTTGCCAACTACTGCCTGGTAGTATCGTAAGCCGGTAAATCGGAATAGGGGGTATAAAAGATCAGCGCATGCAGCGCATGTCCATAGAAGATACAAAAAGAGAGAAGAATTTGAGATTCCGGTTTCTCCGGTCGGTGATGTGGGTTAAATAATCTGCTTTTTTCATCTTACTTTTGTTTTAAATTATAACTCCTGTTATCAGGCCGGGTTTTGGCACCTTTCGGAAAGTTCCGGAGGTTGTCGGAGTTTCATAGAGCCCAGTCTCTCAACTCCTCTTTATAATTCAAACAATCTTTCTTAAGGATTGAATTGACGAAACAAAGGAATAGGAAATATTTTGAAAAAACAAATGAATGCCGGGGAAAAAATGTGCTAACGTTTTAAATAGCCCACAGGGACGGGCAGTGGGCTATTTTTAAATGTGGTCTTAAATAATCTTTAGTCCCAGGGTGAAATTGAACGACCGGGGAGCTTTCAGTTCATGACCTAAATTTTTGAATGCTTTTTCATAATCGATATCGAAGGTCAGTTTCCAGACATCTACCCCGACGCCGACTTTACCGTGCCAGTTGGTTTTATCGGTACTGATATCTCCTAGTTTTTTCAGGTTTTTTACTTTCCCGACGGAAAGTACCGGTCCGAGGAAGGCCCGTAGTTTAACGATAGATAAATCCAATACTTGGAAACCCAACATAATCGGAATATCGAACGTGTTGAGTTTCAGATCGAAGTTGTCAGGATTTTCTCCTAGTGCCTGTGCCTTTTCTTCTATCACACTTCTCTTATGCGAATAGTTTAAAGCAGGTTCCAGATAGAGTTTTCCCAGATTGACGCGCATAAATGCGCCGACCATATAGCCAGTATTGGCTTGTGTCCCGATAGCCTGGGGGATATCTTTGAATTTTATCCGGTTACTGGAAATCCCGCCGTGAACACCCAGATTGATCGGTAATTGGGCCATCGCTCCGAAACCCAGGCAACAGATGCATAATAACGTAAAAATCTTTTTCATTTCGTTTTATTTTAAATTGCTGATTACATCCTTCTCTTGAATTCCGACAGAATAATACCGGTAGCTACTCCGACGTTCAGCGATTCGGTCGATTCGCTATTCCGGGCGAAACTCGGAATCGTTAGTTTCTGTCCGGTCAGCGCTTCTATTTCTGCTGAAATTCCTTTTCCTTCGTTCCCCATGACGATCAGGCCCCGGGTACTTAATGCTGTCGTATAAATATTTTTCCCATCTAAAAACGTGCCAAAGACAGGAAGGCCTTCTTGCTTCAGTTCGCTCAATAAAACAGGGAGATCCGTATAGAACGTCTTGACCCTGAAGATGGCCCCCATGCTGGCTTGTACACATTTGGGATTATAAACACCGGCACAATCGGCATCACAGAATATGTTTCCGATTCCGAACCAGTCTGCCACCCGGAGGATGGTACCCAAATTACCCGGATCTTGTATCCCGTTCAATACCAGGGATAAAGAATCGAGAACCTCTTCCTTCCGATAGATATGGACAGGTATTTCGGCCAGTGCGATGACTTCGGGTAAAGATTGGAAGTTGGATATCCCATGCATTTCCCGTTCATCGGCTTCAATGATATTTACGTTTGACAACGCTTTTTTGTTTTGTTCGAGCCAAGACGGGAAAGCGATCAGGGAGTGGATTTTCAGGGGAGAATGCAACAGTTCTCCGACCAGTTTTTCCCCTTCGATTTTAAAGAGATTATATTTTTCCCTGAATTTCTTTTTTTCAAGGTTTTGGACTATTTTTGTTACCTGTTTGCTTAACATGGTTTGTGCCTCTACATCGGTTTTAGCGTGGTTTTAATCCTGAATAAAGAGCAATTCAGAAGCTGTGCAAAAGTAGTAACATTTTTTGAGATTTGGAGAAGTGGGTTCCATATAAGATTGTTTCGGAATATTTTATCAGCCAACCGTTCATCAGCTTACTGAAAAAGCGAGGGGGAATTTTGTTATTGACGGGCTTTATGCTGGTCATGGTATCGTGTTCGCCTACCCGTTATGTGGGGAAAGATGAATATCTGTTGAATAAGGTGAAAGTGAGGGTAGAAGAGAAAGGGGTGAATTTTTCTGAATTGAAAAAAACGGTGCGGCAACGTCCTAATACGCGGATATTGGGAGTGGCTCGTTTTCATCTGGGACTTTATAACCTGAGTGGGAAGAATGAGAATAAGCGCTTTAACAAATGGTTGCGTTCCATCGGTGAAGCTCCTGTGATTTATAGTCCTTTCCTGACCGACAGAAGTGTGACCCAGTTGAAATTGTACCTGAACAATAAAGGTTTTTATAAAGCTGAGGTGACGGATTCCGTTTGGTTTAAAAAGAAAAAGGCTCATGTTGTGTACCGGATTTATCCCGGTCCGCTGACTCGGGTGAAAGATTTTACTTTCCGGGAAGACAGTAGTTTCCGGGCCGGAGGATTACCCGAAAGCTTTCCGTTAGTACAATTGGTTTTGCGGGACACCAATCACACTTTGTTGCATCAGGAAATGCCGATGGATATAGAGATATTGGAAGATGAACGGGAACGGATCACTCATATGCTCCGGCAAAACGGGTATTATAATTTTTCAAAGAATTTTATTCATTATTATGCCGATACCTCGCGGAGCGGTAATCCGGAACAGGCTCATCTTTTGCTGAGCATCGTCAACAGTGTGTCCGACAGTATGGCTTACCGCAAATATAAAATAAAGCACATTCAGGTAAATTTGGATTATGATCCCCTGCTGATGGCCAATGGACTCGATTCGCTTTACCGGCATACCCGTTACGGTGAATATGGGATTGTTTATCGTGGCCATATGAAGATTAAGCCGAAGGTGATCCAGGAAACGATCCAGTTCAAGGAAGGAGAATTTTATGATGTCCGTAAAGTGGCTGATTCCTATTCCCGCCTGCAAGCCTTGAATCTGTTTAAATTTATCAATATTATTTTCCGGGAAGAGCAAAAGGAAGACGGTGAGCCGGTGTTGTTTTGTGAAGTGCAGCTTACTCCGCTCAAACGGCAGTCTTATAATGTCTTTCTCGAAGGGACCAACAATTCCGGGAATATCGGGGTCGGAGGTAACTTTGCTTATAATCACCGCAATTTGTTTCATGGAGGGGAGAATCTGACCTTGAGTGTATGGGGGGCTTTAAAAAAAGAGAAATTGAAGGAAAATGAAATTTTCAGTACCACCGAAGTCGGTACGGAATTGAAGTTAGTGACGCCTCAATTTTGGATGCCGGTTTTTCGTATGGATGAATTCCGCCGTAATTTTGCTCCTAAAACTTCGATCTCTCTCTCCTTCAGTCAGGAAAATACACAGTTTTACAAACGCCGTGTAGCTAGTGCTAAGTTCGGTTACCTTTGGCGGCGGGCAGATAATAAATGGCGGTATAATTTCGATCTCATCGATCTGAATTATGTGCTGATGCCGAGTGTCGATTCGAGTTTTATCAGTGAATTGAAAAATGAATATATCAAAAGTGCCTATACCAACCATATGATTCTGTCGGCGAATTTTTCGGCTGTGTTTACCGACCAGGTGGTCAATTCTGCACAAAGTTTTAATTATTTCCGGGGTAATCTGGAGACTTCCGGGAATTTTCTTTTGGCTATGGATAAACTTTTAGGGGCCAGAAAATCCGGTTCCGAGGAAGAACGTTTTTATAAAATTCTGGGTGTCCGGTATGCCCAATTTATCAAAGCCGACGGTGAATATCGGTTCAACCATTACCTGAATAAAGCCAATTCGGTCGTCTACCGGCTGTTTCTGGGTTGTGGTTATCCCTACGGTAACATGAAGGCTTTGCCTTTTGAAGAGGCTTATTATTGCGGAGGTGCCAACGATATCCGGGCCTGGCAGGCGAGAACTTTGGGACCGGGATCTTATGCTCCGCCGGATAAATATCCGAATAATGTAGGAGACTTTAAGTTGGAAGCCAATGTGGAATATCGGTTTAAATTATTCTGGTTATTAGAAGGGGCTTTATTCATCGATGCCGGGAATATCTGGAATATCAATCGGTATGAGAATCGTCAGGGTACGAAGTTGTCCTCCGGATTTTATAAACAAATCGCTGTCGGAACAGGGGCCGGACTACGGTTGGATGTCAATTTCTTTCTGTTGCGTTTTGATCTTGGTTTGAAATTACATGATCCGATGCAGGCCGAAGGGCAACGTTTTGTGTTGTTGAATCGTAATGGAGGTTTTAATAAATCTGTATTTAATATAGCTATCGGATATCCGTTTTAATTTTAATGAACTTACTATGTTGTCCACTATTCTCGTTTATGTTTCGCTTTTTTTACAGGTTGCTGCTGCCGTTATTGCCATTAGCTTGTTTAAGCGGACAAAATTCAATGCTTCCTGGATTCTGATTTCCATCGGATTTTTGTTGATGGTGGTGTCGAGGGTCTTCGATTTATGGCCTACGATTTATCCCGAAATGGAAGATGAATTGGCTATTGTACAGAAGGTTCTGGCTTTTATCATTGCTTTGGTCCTCCTGATCGGAGTATTTTATATCCGGAAAATTTTTCAATTTATGCGAAGAGTGGATGAGATCCGGCGCGAATCAGAGAAACGGGTACTGGCAGCGGTTATCCGCACGGAAGAGCAAGAACGGCAGCGTTTTGCGAAAGAGCTGCACGATGGGCTGGGACCTTTGCTGAGTGTGATCAAAATGCTGGTCTCGGGGTTGGATACCAATAAAGAAAGTGAAGTCAACGAAAAGATAAAGCAGAATCTGCGGCAGGCTGTGGATGAAGCGATTAGCGGGGTCAGGGACATCTCGGCCAATATCAGCCCGCATATCCTCAACAATTTTGGCTTAAAAGATGCGGTAGAGGCATTCATAAAACGGATGCGGCAAGCCGATAATTTTAAGGTGTATTTTACTACTAATCTCGAAAATCAACGTTTCAATTACAATATCGAAGTGGTGGTCTACCGCGTTATCTGCGAGTTGATCAACAACACATTGCGGCATGCTGCAGCCTCGAAAGTGACGATCGATTTACAACTCGAAGAAGGAATATTATATTTAGAATATACCGACAACGGTATCGGATTCGATGTAAACCGTATTTCCGGACATACCGGTATGGGATTGGATAACATGCGTTACCGGCTGCAATCCGGTAACGGGGATATCGAGATTGTCAGCGAGCATGGAAAAGGGATGCGGGCCAACGCTTTTATTAAAGTCTTTTGACTTTCTGACTTTATTTTTATCTTTGTTTATCAGTTACGGATGTAAATGTTTATCGATTCATGGACACAAAGAATTTGAAAAAATTAAGAATCTATATTGTTGACGATCATAAGTTATTCAGGGAAGGATTGAAATTGCTTTTGTCTACCCAGGATTTCGTACACCATATTTACGAAGCTTCCAATGGACGCGACTTTATTGAAAACCTCTCCTTTGTAGATTGTGACCTGGTGTTGATGGATATAGAAATGCCCGAGATGAACGGGATAGAAGCTACGGAACAGGCTCTGCGGATCAGGCCGGATTTGAAGGTGATCGTGTTGTCTATGTACGGGGATGAACAGTATTACTATAAAATGGTCGATGTCGGAGTAAAGGGGTTCGTTCTCAAAAATTCCGGTATAGAAAAAGTGATTGCGGCAATCCGGGCTGTCGCCGCCGGTGAGAATTACTTTTCCGAGGAGTTGCTGGTGAATATTCTCAATAATATGCGTGATGGCGGGCAACATAAACCGGAACCTGAAACCCCTGATAATGAAATATCCGAGAGAGAACTCGAGATTTTGTATCATGTATGCCTGGGACTTTCCAACCAGGAAATTGCAGATAAACTTTTTATCAGTAAGCGGACAGTGGATAAACATCGGGCGAATCTGTTGAGTAAGACCGGATGCCGGAATACTGCTGCGCTTGTCATGTATGCAATTAAAAATAAGATGATAAATATTTAGATGAACGGAATGATATTTGCAGCGGGATTGGGTACCCGTTTGCAGCCTTTGACGAACGATCGGCCCAAAGCATTGGTGGAAGTAGCCGGTAAGCCTTTGCTTGAATATGTCATACGGAAAATGATAGCGGCGGATGTACAGCGTATTGTGGTGAACGTGCATCACTATGCCGACCAGATAGAAGCTTTTCTGTGCGAACGACATTTTTTCGATTGGGATATCGTGATTTCCGATGAACGGGAGAAATTACTCGATACCGGGGGCGGACTTCTGAAAGCCAGGGAGTTGTTCTGCCCGGGTGAATCGGTGCTTATTCATAATGTAGATATATTTTCAGATATCGATATACCTGCCTTGCTCCGCTTTCATCGGCAAAATAAGGGAGATGCGACCTTGGTTACCCGGACCGGCGGGAAAGGCAGAGGATTGAGATTTAATCGTGAAGGGATGCTGAAAGGATGGGAAAATAAGGCCACAGGGGAACAAAAACCGGTAGATGAAGAATTTTGGGATTCCCGGAACTATGCTTTCTGTGGAGTGCAGGTGGTGAGCCCGGAATTTTTAGAACGTATGTCAGGAAAAGGGGTCTTTTCGATTATAGACGAATATCTGTCACAGGCCAGGCTTCACCCGATACTGATGTATTTTTACGAAGGACGTTTTTTAGATTTAGGGACTCCTCAGGCGATTGCCGAAGCCGAAACAATGTTGATCGGTTCGTGCAACCCGTAAGGATCTTTTTTCGTTAATTAAAGACTTTACGGAATAGCAGGAGGCAGGCCTTGCAGCGCTTTTTTACGATCTGGATAATGGTAATTGCGAAGAATAAAGCTTAAGCATGAAAAGATTTTTTAAATATCTGGGCAGAACGATTTTAGCAATTTTAGGGTTGCTACTGCTTATCGTGTTTTTGCTTTATTTACCTCCTGTACAAGATTTCCTTTTGCGCAAAGCCGAACGTTATGCTGCTTCGCATTACGACTTGGAAGTCCGGATCGGGCATTTCCGTTTGGGTTTTCCTTTTGATCTGGTTTTGGACGATGTGTATGCCGGGAAAACTGCCGGAGATACCCTGGTTGCTGCAGAGGCGATCCGGCTTAGGGTGAATATCGATCGGATATTTCGTAAAGAACTCGGTATCGAACAGTTAGGTCTGAGACAGGTGAAGTTAGGATTAGCCGGCGATACTACCGGTATGCAACTGAAGGTGGTTGTCGGGAATTTGGGGCTGCAGGAGGGACGGATCGATTTGGAACGGAAAAAATTGATAGTCGCTGAGATTAGCCTGGAAGAAGGGGATGTTTTTTTGAAATCCGGAGCCGGAACAGTGGAAGATACAGTGCAGAGTAATCCTTTGGATTGGGGGATCGAAGTCAGGCAGATAAAGATCCGGGACGTCGGTTATCGCATGTATACCGAGGGGTTGCCTTACCTGGGGGCCGGAATAAAGGACGGTTCGCTGACTGGCGGAAAAGTTTTGTTGGGGGAGCAATCCGTCGAAATAGATGCTGTCGCTGTCGGAGGGGCTTGGTGTGACATGCAGATGGGAACGGAACAATCGTCCGGGACACCGGTCACCGAACCGTCCGGTAGCCAGCCTTGGCTGATACGTGCAGGGAGATTACAATTGGAGAACAGTGCCTTTAGCATGAAGACTGCCGATGCCGGGCAAACCGATTTGGTGCTGTCCGGTATTGCCGTACAAATCGACAGTGTATATAACCGGGGAACGGTTGTGCGGGGAAACCTGGTAGATCTGAGGGCTGTACAGCAAAACGGAATACAGCTGCAACAGATGCAGGCACAGGTGGATCTCGATTCGGCCCGGACAGCATTGAGGGGGGCATTTATCCGCACCGCTCATAGCAAGATCGAGTTGACAGCCCGGGCCGATACTTCGATGAATAATCTGATGAAACGGGTACCCTTGATCGTTCAGCTGAATGCCAGGGTTGGGCTGGCCGATCTTACTCCCTTTTATGACGGAATCCCTCAGGACTTAAAACATAGTCAGGTAGATTTGAATACGACTTTCAGTATAGATGAAAACAGAGTCCGGTTCGACCGCCTGGATGCCGGTATGACCGGAAAATTCCGGTTGACTGGAAAAGGACAACTGCAATCCTACCGGGACCTGAAAAAAATAAGTGGGGTGATCGATTTGCGGGCGGAGATGCCGGACGCTACCTTTGCTAATGTTTTCTTAAAAGAAGGAATCGTGAAGATCCCGGCCGATGTATCCTGGTCGGCGAATCTGAAGGCTAATCAGGGAGCTTTGGAGGCTTTGGTGCGCTTGTGTTCCGCTGCTGGTTGTATGACCCTCGACGGGAGTTATGATTTGAACCGGGAGACATATAACGGCGAATTGACCCTGAGCCGTTTCCCACTCGATCGCTTTTTGACTGTCGATTCGTTAGGAAGCGCCTCGGCCAATTTCCGGTTGGAAGGCCGGTATTTTTCGTGGCCTCAGGCAAAGACCTCGGTAAATGCCGGAATCCGTCAGTTGTTTTATAAAGAGCACGAATATAAAGATATTACTTTACAGGCTACCTTGGATAAGACGCATTTACGGGGGACTATGGTTAGTAAAGATCCCGATGCTCCTTTGGATTTGGTTTTCCGGGGAGATTCGCTGCAACAACAGTATCAGGTCGGTTTGGGTGGTTATATCGGCAAGGTGGATCTGCAGGCCCTGCATTTGATGCAGGAACCTTTGACTATGGGGCTGAAAGTAGATTTGCAAGGTTTTATCGGGGAACATTCCGCTTATGCTTTAAAAGCCCGCTTCGATAGCCTGAGCATGGCAGATAGCAGGAAGACTTATACCTTGGGAAGCCTGGATATCGATATGGCCAGCGATCTGAAGAAGACGACACTGGATGTAAAGACCGGTGATTTACAGTTAACTTTCCGGGCCGATACTTCTTTGGCCGGTTTTGGGGAGAGTGCTGGGAAAATTGCAGGGATTGTCGGGAAGCAGATCGCCGGTAAAGATATCGATATGGAACAGATCAAAGCGGAGTTGCCTGTTTTTAGTATGCACTTGAAAGGTGATCAAAATAATGCGATCGCTAAATTTTTGAAGGCCAGGAATATGGGATTTCGTCGGCTTTCTCTGGATATCGTTTCCCGTCAGCGGTCAGGTATCCGGATGGGGATCACGGCTACGGCTCCCTATTTTGGGACGGTACGTCTCGATTCGGTACAGATGGGTATCTGGCAGACCGGCAAGAGTCTGGTGTATGCATTGGGAGCCGGTAGTTCCGACCAGGCCTGGAAGGGACTGTTCAATATCAACCTGACCGGAAAAATGCAGGGGAATCAATTCCGGATCGAACTGAAACAAAAAGATGCCCGGCAACGAGTCGGATTCGATATGGGTATCAATCTGGTGATGCTGGACAGTGCTTTTACGGTGAGCTTTTTCCCGATGACTCCTATTCTGGGGTATAGCCGGTGGATTGTCAATGCCGATAATAAAGTAACGGTTTATAAAGATTGGAAGATCGATGCCAATCTCCGGATGGCCTACCAGAATAAATTGGTGAGTTTGCAGTCTCTGCCTGATGAAGGAGAAAGGACGGATCGGTTACAGGTGGAGATTACCGGTATAGACCTGAAAAAATTGACCGAAATATCACCGTTCTTACCCGATCTGAGCGGTATCCTGCATACGGATTTATTGTTGTATACCGATCGTAAAACCTTCGGTGCCGAGGGAAATATCGGAGTGAATAATCTGTTTTATGAAGAACAGCGGATGGGTACCCTCGATTTGGATCTGCAGTATGCAGGAAAGGATCATTTAACCGATCATGCCGTAGATTTCGAGTTGAAAATCGACAGCATCCGCCGGGCGGTAGTGCAGGGGACTTTCGCTACATCCGAGACCAACCGGGAGGTCATGCTGGACGTAGATATACCTTCTTTACCTTTGTATATGGTCAACGCTTTTGTTCCGAAAGATCTGATGAAACTGGAGGGCGAGTTGACCGGCGCATTACAGTTTCGTGGGACGGTAGACCGTCCGGATTTGAACGGTGGATTGGGCTTTCGTAATGGAAAAGCCGATGTGGTGATGTTGGGTACCACATTCGGATTGGATACCACCCGCCTGATTGTAGACAACGGGAAGATTTTATTTCGGCAATATCGGTTTATTGCTCCTAACAAAAGTGATATGGTGCTGAACGGAGCGATTACCCTGACTCCGTTCGACCGGATGAATATGGATATATCTGTAAAAGCCGGTAATTTCGAGGTCGTGAATGTAAAGAAAAATCCGACTTCGCTGATCTATGGGAAGGCTTATATCAATCTGGATTCCCGTTTGGCCGGGGCCTTTTCGAATTTAAGCGTTTCCGGAAATATCAATTTGCTCAACCGGACCAATATTACCTATACTTTGCGTAGTTCCGGACCCGAACTTGTGGACCGTAGTGCCGATTTGGTCCGTTTCGTATCGTTCAGGGATACCACCTTGAATGAGCGTGACGATCTGACTAACCGGGTAAACACCAGTAGCTTTGCTTTAAAAATGTTGATCGAGATCGGAGATCAGGTGACGGTAAACGTCGAATTATCGGATGATGGAAGTAATAATATCGTCATCCAGGGTGGGGGTAATCTGGTTCTGGCCATGAGTCCTGAAAACGGACTTACCTTGTCGGGGAAATATATTTTATCCGGAGGAACCGTGGTTTATAATATTCCCATTGCAGGTAAAAAAGAATTTAATATTCGCAGTGGCAGCTATGTGGAATGGACAGGAAATGTGATGAATCCGATGTTGAGTATATCCGCTTCCGAACAGGTGAAAGCTACGGTTGTCGACGGAGAACAGAATCGACTGGTTACTTTCGAGGCTATCATCCGGATACAGAATACATTGACCCGACCGGATATCTCTTTTGACCTGTCAGCTCCCAACGATATGGTGGTACAGAATCAGTTGGCGACTTTTTCTCAGGAAGAACGTACCCGTCAAGCGTTGAATCTATTGATCTATAATACTTATACCGCTCCTGGGGCTGCTAAGTCGGGAAGCGGAGGAAGTATGGCCAACAATGCTTTATATAGCCTGGTAGAAAATGAATTGAATAAGTATACCCGGAAGACCGGTTTTACTTTTGGCGTCGATTCGTATAATACCGATGAAAATACAACCCGTACCGATTATACGTATCAGTTCTCCAAACAATTTTTTAATGATCGGATTCGGGTGAAGATCGGTGGACGGATTTCTACAGATAATAATGAAAATCAGAGTAATAACATAGAAGATAATCTCGTCGACGATATTTCTATAGAATACGTGATTACGAAGAAGAGAAATCTATTTTTGAAAGTGTTCCGGCATTCCAACTATGAGAGTGTACTGGACGGCGAAGTCACTCAAACGGGTGTCGGTATTGTTTGGCGGAAAAATTTCCGTAAATTTAAAGATCTCTTTAAAAATAACCGAAAATCGGAAAGAGAAACAAAAACGGAGAATCAGAAATGAAAGTAGTCGAATTCATCAGAAAGTATGCCCGGAAGTCTGACAAAAGTCGGTTCAGTCACTTTTGTCCTATTTGTAGTACCCTGACCTTTTCTTCTTCTTACTTTTTACCTTTAATCTTTTTCCTTTTCCTTCTTTTTTCTTGTTCGACGACTAAAAAACTGACAGAAGATGAAGTATTGTATGTCG
Organism: Odoribacter sp.; assembly: GCF_985060555.1. Classification (NCBI taxonomy): domain Bacteria; kingdom Pseudomonadati; phylum Bacteroidota; class Bacteroidia; order Bacteroidales; family Odoribacteraceae; genus Odoribacter; species Odoribacter sp. The sequence goes on from NZ_CFKYFN010000100.1 coordinate 30,821, forward strand.
GAGTAAAAAAAATGAAGATCGAGGCCCCTCAGAAAGTGAAACTCAACAGTACACAAAATTCAGCCGCTTCCGGTCCGCTGTCTGTGAAACCCAATAATCCGCTGTATTCTCCTTATGTCCGTTCGCCTTTCCCGATCGGGCTGTGGATATATAATTGGAATATAAAAAAAGAGAAAGGTTTTAAATGGTGGTTATATCGTAAATTGGCTAAGAAACCGGTGTTGATTTCAGATGTACAGCCCGAATTACGGTTGAAAATGGTGGATAATGCCATGAAAGACTTCGGTTTTTATGGGACGACTTCCCGCTACGAGATTATTCCGCATAAACGGAATCCTAAAAAAGCCCGCATCAGCTATTGGGTCGATTTGCCTCAGCCTTTTCATTACGGTAATGTACAGTTGTGGGGATGGAATCCTCCGATGGATAGTATCGTGCGCTCGTATATGCGGTTCTCCGAACTGAAACCGGGAAGGCAATACGATGTGAATGTCCTCAATCAGGAGCGGCAACGCATGTCCGATCGGTTGAGAAATCACGGTTATTATTTCTTCCAACCCGATTATATCGAATTTTTAGTCGATACCACTCAAGGTGGAAAAATGGCCGACGTACGAATCGGATTGAAGCAGGGAATTCCGCAAAATGCTTTTCATCCTTATAAAATCGGTGAGGTGAAAGTGATGCTGTCGGGAAATGAAACGACCGGCGGGCAAGACACGATACAGGCGGATCAGGTGAAAATCATTTATGAGCCTCCGCTACGGCTGAAACCGAATGTGATCACCCGGGCGGTGAAGACGCGACCCGGACAAACTTATTCGGCTATGCGACAGAGTCGTACACAAGCCGGATTTGTACAGTTGGGCGTATTTAAGTTCGCCAATATGACGATTACCGTGCCCGATACGGTTCAGGATCGCTTGCTGGATATGCAAATCAACGGCGATTTTGCCCTGCCCATTGAAACGGAAGTGGAGGTGGATATGTCTTCCAAGTCGAATAATCTGCTCGGTCCGGGATTGACATTAGGGATTACTAACCGGAATATGTTCCGCCGGGCAGAGAATTTCAGTGTCCGGTTGACAGGATCCTACGAATGGCAAATCGGAGGAAATAAAAAATCGACAGGCAATTCGGGCTTGATCAATTCTTATGAGCTGGGGTTGAATTTTAATTTGTCCGTGCCCCGGTTATTGGTTCCCAAATTGATGAAAACGAAACGGGATAGGAGAGAACAGACCCATTTTCAGATCGGTACGGATTTGCTCAACCGACATAATTTTTTTAGGATGATCTCGTTTTGGGGAAGTGCGACCTATGATTTTAATTCTTCTACCCGGAATTATCATTCCGTCGTACCTTTTAAACTCAATTATACCTATCTGTTGCGTACTTCTCATGCCTTCGATTCTGTTGTAAATAAAAATCCCGCAGTGGCGCAGAGTTTTAAGAATCAGTTTATTCCGTCGATGTCTTATACCTATACGTACGACCGGGCTGCGACTTATCGTAATCCCAACCGGTTGTTCTGGCAGACTTCGGTCACTCAGGCCGGTAATATTATAGCGGGCCTGCAGTATATCTGCGGGAATCATCAGGGGGAGGGCAAACAAATTCTCAATAATCGTTATTCTCAATTTTTGAAGCTTACTTCTGAATTAATCGGTTATAAGACTGTGGATAATAATAATCAATTGGCCATGCGGATTATGGGAGGGATCGGTTATGCTTACGGTAATTCGAAAGTAATGCCTTACAGTGAGCAATTTTATATCGGCGGCTCGAATAGTATCCGGGCTTTTCATATCCGTTCGATCGGGCCCGGAAGTTACCATCCCAGGGAATCGACCTATTCTTATCTCGATCAGACCGGAGATATCAAACTGGAAGGGAATGTCGAGTATCGTTTCAAAATATACGAACGGTTTAAAGGGGCTTTGTTTATGGATGCCGGGAATGTCTGGTTGTTGAACAATGAAACCCAGCGTCCCGGAGGAGAATTCAGAATCAAAGGATTATTGAAAGAAATTGCTTTGGGGACCGGATTCGGACTACGTTACGATTTTTCCTATATCGTGGTCCGTGCCGATTTGGGAATACCTATACATGCTCCTTATAGTACAGGCAAGTCCGGATATTATAATATCGACGGCAGTTTCTGGAAAGGTCTGGTACTGAATCTTGCGATCGGATACCCTTTCTAAAATTTATTTTATCTTTTACTTTTTACTTTTTACTTTTTATCCTATCTTTGCCCCGCCAAAGTAAGGAAAGATGCAGGAGTGGCTGAACTGGCACGCCTGGAAAGCGTGTAATCCTCTAAAGGGATTCCGGGGTTCGAATCCCCGTCTTTCCGCAAAGAATGACATTCTGGGAGGGACCTGGAATGTCATTTTTATTTCCCGTAAGTATACCGGGATAGGAGGTAAAATGTTACCTTTGTAAAATAAAAGAAAGTAGTTTATGGAAGATTTTCAACATGTTGGATATAGCAAAGAAGTCATCGAGTTTGTTGCAGTAGCCAAGGAATTTTGTGATTTTGTGGAGACGGCACCTCAGATGCAGCGCAGGGATTTTATCCAGCGTTTGCAGAAGTTTATTCCTTTGATCTATTTGAAGGGCTCCTTGCTGCCGGAGAGTGATAGCGGAGATAGTGGATTGATCGAAGATATCGTCACCGAAGACGATTATAATTATTTATATGGACAGCTTCATCGACTGTTGGGAGAATACGATGAATACCTGGAAGTTTTCGATGATAATATGCAGTTTAGTGAAGTTCCTGTCGTACATTCGATAGCAGAGAAAACTTGTGATATATACCAGGACCTGAAGAATTTTATTTCTTCTTTCCGCTGTGGGATACCGGAAGTGATCGGAGAGGCTTTATGGCAATTGAATAATAGTTTTGAATTGTATTGGGGAAAAGCTTGTGCCGGAGTGTTGAGGGCGGTACATCATGCTGTCTATCAAATAAAAGATGAGGACGATTAAGTTTGAGAAAATGTTGACTGATTTAAAAAAGACCATAGATCGGAAAGAAATAGATCTGTTACCTCCTTACGTGTTTTCGGGCGAAGTGAAGGTAATAGAAGAGGCAAGGCAGGTCGGGGAGGCGGCTGATTTTTTAAGTAGACATGCTTGCCTGGGGTTCGATACGGAGACTCGTCCCGCTTTTCGGAAAGGAGAAATTTATAAAGTGAGCTTATTACAACTGGCGGTCCCGGACCAGGTCTTTCTGTTCCGGTTGAATAAATGTGGTTTTCAACCGGCTTTGGTTCGGCTGCTGGCTAGTCCCCGGATTATAAAGATCGGTGTCGGTATCCGCGACGATAACCGGAATTTGCGTAAGTTGACCGATTTTACACCTGCCTCTTTTGTAGATCTACAGGAATATGCCGGACGCTTTGGTATTGAAGACAAATCTTTTTCAAAATTGATGGCTATTATTTTCGGGGTGAAGATTTCTAAACGTCAGCGTACTTCCAACTGGGAAGCTCCGGCATTGACTGAAGCCCAGATTCGCTATGCCGCTACCGATGCATGGGGGGCATTGAAGATGTATCAACGGCTTACGGCTTCTGCAGAAGAAGAGGCTTTGGGAATAGTGAAATAGAAAGTGGTTCCTATTCCCTCTTGGGAACAGAAATGGAGTTTCCCCTTGTTCATGCGGATAAAATCACGGCATAAAATCAGGCCTAATCCACTTCCTTTTTCATTGTGAGTACCGTAGGTGGTGATGTATTCATCGGATTTCAATAAATGGGTCTGAAGATCTTTGGGTATGCCTTTCCCGTTGTCTTTGACATATATTGTCCAGTAATCACCCGAGTCTGCAAGAGATAGTTCGACTTGTCCCCCTGTATAGGTAAATTTGATGGCATTGGAAATCAGATTGCGTAATACGGTTTTTATCATGTCTTCGTCGGCGAAAATATCGAACTTCCCTTCAATACGGTTGATCAGCTCGATTTCTTTTGCATTGGCTATTGCACTGAATAGTGAGACGACTTGTCTGGCTACAGGTGTGAGGTTGAAAAGAGTAGCATAAATTTTCGTTTTACCATTTTGGTTCCGGGTCCAGCGCAAGAGATTTTCCAGCAGATTAAAAGCTTCCTCTGTCGTTTCATTGATCATCTCGAATAACTTTGAAATTTGAGGATCTTTGATTTTAGCCTTTTGTGCCTCGATGGAGGAATTGATCATTTTAATGGTGCCGATAGGGGCTCTCAGGTCATGAGCGATGATGGAATACAGTTTATCCCGGGCTTCCAGACTTTTTTTCAATTTCTCGTTTTGCCGGCGGATGACCCGTTCGGCCCGGAGCAGGGATAACTGGTGCTGAACCCGGATGACCAGTTCTTGGGGACGGAAAGGTTTGGTGATAAAATCGATATTGTCATAATTCAGGCATTCCGGAATGTGATTCTCACTAGTCATGGAAGTGATGAATAAAACCGGGATGGCGCCTGTGATTTTATTGGTTTTGAAATCCTGTAAGATCGTATTCTCTTGCCGGACCGATTTGTCGATATCCAATAGGATCAGATCCGGAGAGGTGGTACGGATTCGTTGAATGGCTTCCTGTTGATTACTGGCTTCGAGAAGCATAAAATCAGCTTCCCGGAGAGTCTTTAGGATTTTTTCCGGATCACGAAAGGATGAAGTAATCACTAAAAGAGTATATTGACAGTTGTTAATTGGCATGTAGGATTATTTTACAGAAGGAATAGAACAAATTTTATCTAAATTTGTAAAATGTTGCTCCAGACTGGTCACTTCGGGGAGTTCCGGATGCTCTATTTTGTTTTTAAGTTGATCCCAGACCGGTTTTATCTCTTGTAACCAATGACGTAAATGATTCTGTTTGATTTCCAGCTCTAACCGGGCAGCTCTCTCTTGTTTGAGGTGGACAGTTAAGCGTTTTATAAGTTGATAATTATCCAATTGTAAAGCGATAACCGAGGACAGATCTTGCAGGCATTTGATTTCTTCCGGTGTCCAGGTGTGAGTCGTCGAACATTGGGTGAAAGCGATAAAAGCAAATTGTGATCCCGATTCGAATAAAGGTAATAGTAACATTTGGCGGCAATCGGTAGCTTTTAGTAACTCTGCTAATTCCGGATTACCCGACACATCCGATTCCTGAATAATTACCTGATTTTGTGTACAAAGTTGTTGTACAAGTTCCCGGTCGTATATCAGGCTGTTGTGCCTGAATTCTTCGGGAATGGCTTTTAACGACTTTTCATGCCAGTTATAAGTGATCGTATAAGTCATATTGTGATGAACCTCGATGATGTATATACGATCATGATTGCTGATTTTGCCGATCAATTCCAAAGCCTTTTCCAAACTTTGAGAAAATTTACTACCGGATGTAAATGCAATACTTAAACGCATTAAAACATCAGGAGTGATATGTTTCATTTCCATAGGAGCATGAGTATTGTCCCGCATAGCATTGAATGTTAATTTTGGGACGCTTTTTATAAATTAAACCTGTTATTTATACCTTGAATGTGTTCGAGAAGTTGCGAAGAAGAGCTTATTTAACTTTTAAAGGAGGTAAGGGTGTAGGTATAATTTTTTCTTTCTATTCCGATTTCGGGTTCTGTGTCGTCAGACCGGTTCGTCTGGAACGGTCTGTTAAGTCTTTCCCTCACTGACCGACAGAAGCGACCGGATCCCCGAACACAAGCCCTGAAGACGAATGAGAACAAGATTAATTCTAGAATTATTCTGTCGTTATTTATTCGTCTTCGGTGATCGGAATTGGCGACCCGGTCGCTTCTGTCGGTCGTCTGGCTTTTTCTATCACTGACCGGCGGAACTCCTCACTACGTTCGTC
>NZ_CFKYFN010000101.1:0-80795 GCF_985060555.1 Odoribacter sp.
ACGTAAGTCGGAGGTGTTCGTGTTTAGAGACCATTGGAGCTCTGTCGAGTGTCGTCTTGCTTTTTCTGAACGCCCGACCGGTGGTGTCTGACGAACGTAATGAGGAGTTCCGCCGGTCAGTGAAAGAAAAAGGTAGACGACCGACAGAAGCGACCGGGTCTCCAAACACGAACACCGAAGACGAATAAGTACAAAATTAAACCTACGTATTCCAGTTTTTTAACAATTCAGTTTACTTATACCTCATGATATAACCCGATCTGTTTCAATCTTGAAATAATATCCGTATACTCTCACACATTATATCCCTGAGAGCAAATTTATTTCCGCTCTCTCTTTCTAACAACGATGTAAAATGGGAAAGAACACGCTGCTTTTAATACCAATACCTCTTCCAAAGTCTTTTCCATCACAATTTTCTCCGCATTTCTCAAATTAAACCTTCCTTTCAAATGATCTAATATCCTATCCGGCTTGTAACTTCTCCGACTTACCGTAATTCAAAACTAACCTGCTTACCGTTACTTCACCGACTAAAACTTACCCCTGCTATATCCCTCGTATTCCATACTGTACATATCAAAACCTTCTGCCTAATAGTCCTTTTTGATTTCATTTAAGGTAAACCCTTATTTTTCATAAAATTTATAAGCAACCTGTAAAGTCCTGACAGTTATTTTTTGGATACCGGGAATAGTTTTCAGCACTTCAATTCTATATTTCAATAATTTTGTCCCTAATGATTTACCCTGAAAGTCCGGATGTATGATATCCCAACTTATTTTCCCTATGGTTTTGTTTTCTGCAAAATTTATTCCACCACACCCGACAACATGACCAATCGGAATAAGGAAAGTTTTCTTTAAAGACCATTGCATCAATCATGGGTGTATAAAATTTTAAGAAATTTAGATTTATATATGACCCGTAGTAGCTGGAATAAAATCAAAAGTTACCATCATGTAATAGTAGAATAATATAATAACCGGGCGGAAAAGCTGCCCGGTTACATTTTCCAGCCCCAATACCGGCAATAGTAGGATGCCCGAAAACATCCCCTGATTATTGGGGAATGGTCTGGGTCTTACATTTAAAATCGATGTATCTGCCGGAGGCTCCAGCAATATTCATAATACCTTTCCGGCCGTCTTCCGTTATAAAACCTATATTATCACCTTTTTTTACCTGAATTTTCGTTACTGTATTTGTAAAATCTATGGCTAGAATCTCTTTATCTTTCACCTTTGTAAAATTTATATCCTCCAGTTTTACCATACGGGTTCTCCGCATCTCCGTCAGTACATAATCCGTAATTCCCTGCCCTTTCAGTCTTTCAACGACCTCCGGATCTGTGGGTGAATAGATAAAATATTCCCTGGCGCCGTCAGAAATAGAATAAAAATCAATATAAGGAATATTCCTCTTATAATAAGTAGCTAAGTTGGGATTTACACCATAAAGAGCATCTTTTTCCGAAGAGTAAAAAGCATAATTCTTGGAAGTATAGGTATTGGCAAAAAAGAGCCCTTTCTTACTTTCTTTATAATTAGCAACCAGCATCGAAGAGGTTATAGTCTGGAATTTCCCATTGACAGCAGTCACCGTAAAATCCAGGCTGATTGATTCTCCGGGCAGAGGAGGAACAACGATGGGATATTCTATAATTGCAGTTTTCACCGGACGGCTTAAATATCCATTTGAATCCACTGTAACAGAGTCCACTAATACAATTGTCGGTAAAGCCGGAGCAGAATCCAGTTCATGACTAACATTCGAAATAACAACCCGTTCAAGTCCACTCATACTCTGCGCCATCAATTTATATACATACACATCCTTGGGATTTGCATAAGGTTCTTCTATGGCTTCCAGCATAATCAGACGCAGATTATCTTTTTCTTCAAAACGATCATCGATACTGTTACACCTCCAGCAACAACATCCTAATAATAGAATCAATATATATTTAAATCTCATAACAAGCAATCTAAAATCATTAAACATTCATTACTCCCGTATAAACACCGGATTAGGCTCCATCAGGGTATTGTAACTTACCTCATCGTCCGGAATCTGCCAGGCTAACTGTTTATCATCTGAATAAACAGGATTCAGTTCCGATATCAATCTTTTACCTGAAGATAAACGCATCCGGACAGCAGCAAACCATTCAGCCCCATTTTCCAGTCCCATTTCCCGGACGATTTCATAAAATATGGTTCTGACCAAATCATCCCTGTCCGAAAAATCTTCCGCTTTTAAAAGCACATTGCCCGAACGCCGACGCAAATCATTCAAAGGAGCCAACACATCTGCAACCGACGCCCCATTATGTTCCAACGCCTCAGCCTGAAACAGTTTCATCTGAGCCAAACGCATATAAAACATCGGACAATTTCCGTCCGTACGCCATAATTTCTTTAAAATCAACGTCTTATTTGTCGAATTAAACTGTTCATACAATACCGAATCGAAAGTCAAAGCATAACGGGTGTCATTGGTTGCGTTGAAAATATCGAGGAACTGCTCGTTGGGCTTATATTTTCCACACATCAATTTTTTTATACTGGCAACATTCATATCCACATCGGCCAACTTTTTAGCAGAAAGGAAACGGGAAAACATGATTTCAGTAGATTTATAACCGTTTTTAAAAACATTCTCAAAGCTCTCTTCCAGCTTAAATTCATAATCAGAAAGTACTTCATTTGCCAATTCCGGCACTTTTGCGTAATCTTCATCTGTTCCCCTCAGTAATAAAACTTCCACTTTGAACCCCTTTGCCAATCCTTTGGAAGCGGAAAAAACATCTTTATACCCAGGTCCGTAATTAATAGCATAATCCAAATCCTCCAGAATCAGATCATAAGTCTCCCGGACTCCGGAACGTTTCATATTATTATTACTCAGCGTCCCAGGCACACGACGCATCAATGGCCCGTATTTACTATCCAGGTCCCAGAAAAATGCATAATGCTTCATCAGATAAAGCTGAGCAAAAGCGCGCAGGAAGCGGGCTTCTGCAATAATCTCTTTTTTACGCCCCCCAACAAAGTTAGCATCGTTCACTTTTTCAATTGCTGCCAACAAATTATTGGCAGCATTAATCATTTGCCCACACAATTTCCATTTTTCCAGCAATTCCCTGTGTTCAGAAGGAACAGACAAAGCTTCCAGATTTCTCTCATAATCTGAAGATCTGTATGTCCCCTCCAACAGCCCACACCGATAGGCATCATCAACTAAATAATAAGCAGAAAACACACCATAGTCCCCCAGATAAGAATATACGCCCAGCAAAGCTGTTTCAGCAGAAGCCTGATCTGTGACAGCCGTTGCATCTGAGACCTGATACTCAGGAATCTCTTTATCAAATAAAGAATTACATCCGGATAGCAGGACCATCAGGACCATCACTAATATATAATCTATCTTATTCATAGGATATATCATTACTTAACTGACAATTTAATTCCAATATTATAGGTTCTAGTCTGCGGATAAGCAGTATAATCGACAGCAGCTCCTGCTATCTTATCGTTCCTGTTAAAACTTTCAGGATTTGGGCCGGGATAACTGGTAAAGGTATACACATTGGTAATCGAACCGAATAGTTCGGCACGATCAATAAAACCTGTCCGTCTCAACCAGTTAGCCGGCAACTGATAAGTCAAAGAAATATTATTGATCTTCAGATAAGAGGCATCATGCAGCCAAAAATCTGTCATCCCGTAATTCGTACCATTCAAACGGATTTTAGGATAATCGTTGGTCGGATTTTCCGGCGTCCAACGTTTTAAAGCGATATCTAACAAATTCTTCGGCCGGGCTGCATTAAACTGAAACTGCCTGCCCTCGGCATCCCAACTTTTCATATTCCCATAACTAAATGTTCCGGACATACTAAATGTAAATCCTTTATAAGTCAGACGGGTAGAAAAACCACCCGAAAAATCAGGTAATGAACTTCCCAGAACTGTTTTATCTTCATAATTATTCGCCGTAAAATTTACATAACCATCGTTGGATAAATCCAATAATTTGATATCTCCCGGCGACAAAACATCCGAACTGAATTTCTGTTGATAGGGCATATCGGGATTTAAAGCTTCACATGCTTCAATTTCCTCCCAATTCTGGAAAATACCGTCACTCTTATAACCATAGAACAGTCCAACCGACTTCCCTTCTTCTATCACAGTATTATTCAATGCTGAAGATCCTGGAGATGAGACATATTTAGAATCCAGTCCCGTGACTTTGTTTAAATTCTTGGAAATATTGAAAGAAAACGACCAGGACAAATTACGGGTATTAATAATTTTAGCATTGATATCAAAATCTATTCCCCGATTCTCTATAGCTGCAAAATTTACATTTGCAGAAGGCAGGCCGATCCCCGGAGACAAGGTATACCGATAGAGCAGATCTTTTGTCTTTTTCTTATAGAATTCTAATGTTCCTGAAATACGGTTATTCTTGAAAAATCCATAATCCAAACCCAATTCATAAGAAACAGTTCCTTCCCATTTCAGGTTATTATTACCCATCGATCCTGGGACAATAGCAGGCTGATCCAGGTATTCCGTAGCATCATACAATGTTCTCCAGCCATATTCATCCACATATCCCATTCCTACCTTTCCAACACTGGCACGTAATTTTAAAAAGTTAATCACTTTATTATGCCGGAGAAATTTTTCTTCTGTCAAATTATAAGCTACAGCCAATGAAGGAAAATAACTCCAACGATTGTCAGGAGAGAAACGAGACGAACCGTCTGCACGCCAGGATACCGTCAATAAATAACGATCATTAAAACTATAATTAGCACGGGCAACGTAAGATAACAAGAGAGCACCCTTGTCATATCCCATCTGATCTTTATAAGTAACTCCCTGCCAAATTGAAGTCTGAGTTTTATCATCAGGAAAATCAGCAAAGGTCATAGAGGCATAAGAATTTTTGGAATCTGTCAAAGTTCCCACCATTGTAATATCAAAATTGTGTTTCTTTATACGTTTCCCATACATAATCTGTCCCATCAATTCCTGATTTTCAGACAGACGTTCTGTATTCGTCAACTGACCTTTCTGTCCTTTGTATCCACCACTCCCATATAAAGTCATACTCGGATAAAAATCCCGCCCTTTACTTTGTTTATAGTTATAGGAATATTGTAATCTAAGACTCAGTCCTCCGAACGGTCTGGACACTAAATAAGAGGTAATATTAGCCCCCAGATCCTGGTTCACATTATCTCTTTCCTTGGCTTCAATCATTGGATTAGATTCAAACCGTTCTTCTCCCTGATACATATATTTATGAACATAATAACTTCCATCTTCGTTGTAACAGGGTAAATCGGGCCGGGCTTCTGCAGCAACGTTAAAATTTTCCGTCTGTCCGCGTTTACTAAGATCCCCTCTGAAAGTCACTCCCATTTTCAACCATTTATTGAGATCGGTATCGAGGTTCAAATTCAGGTTATGACGACGGTTGGAAGTATTCACCAGCATCCCCTCCTCATCTATTAAGCCATAGGAAACAGAATAATTGGAAGAGTGTCCCCCTCCCCTTACGCTGATATTATGTTTATGTACCCTGGCAGGCTGCATCAATAGTTTCATCCAGGGAGTATTCACCTCCCCAAAATATCCCGGAGTGGTATAGTCTTTATAATAACGATAATCACTCAAATTCGTATACCCCTGCTCCTGGGCAGAATTACGGGTGGCTTCCAATAGCAAAAGTTTAAATTCTTCTGTATTCAGAACATTAATATCTGACACCAACTGACGTGTTCCAAAGGTATAATCGTAACTGATCAACGGTTTCTCATTCCGGCTTCCCTTTTTCATCGTGATTAAAATCACTCCGGCAGATGCCCGGGAACCATAGATTGCCGATGAAGATCCACCCTTCAATACATCAATACTTTTAATATCAGAAGGGTTCAGCTGATTGATAGAGAAATCGGAAGGCATAGGTACCTCATCGACAACAATCAGAGGTGAAGTATTCCCGGACAAGGAAGCACATCCCCTGATTTGTATCTGTACTTCTTCACCGGGAGCACCACTACCGGTCAGAATATGGAGCCCCGACACCTGTCCCTGAATAATAGTACCAATGTCTGCGGCAGCAGACTCTTCAATCAAACGAGTATCTACACTGGAAACAGAACCGGTCAAATCTTTTTTCTTTACAACACCATATCCAACCACCACTGCTTCTTCCAGACTATTCTGTTCTTCTTCCAAAATTACATTACACTCCGGACCGGTAACCACAATTTCCTGAGTTCCCATCCCTAAAAATGAAAACCGTAAAGTCAAACCTATCTTAGGTAAAGAAATTTTATAGTTGCCATCAACATCGGTAACCGTGCCCATAGTAGTTCCTTTCACCAACACCGTCACTCCCGGCAATGCCTGTCCCCGGTTATCGGTTACTCGGCCGTTCACTGTACACTGTTGCTCCTGCGTCTGTTTTTTCCGGATCACCACTGTTTCTCCCTCGATGGTATACTCCAGTCCCGTCTTCCGCCCGGTAAGTAGGCTATCGAGCGCCTGTTGCAGCGTCACCGACTGCAAATGCACGGAAATGTCCGTATAGGGCTGCAAGTCCTTGGAATTGAACAGGAAATTATAACGCGTCTGACTGCGCAATGCTTCGATCGCACGGATCAAAGATGTTTTTTCAACCTTCAGGTTGACCCGGGGTGCCGTTTTCTGCTGGGCGGTAGCCGGAAGATTCAACATTCCTCCCAGCAACAGGCAGAGCCACCATTTCAGGGCCATCCTTCCCAAGCAGGAAATTTGCCTTAGATAATTTTTTTTCATACGTTTGTAAAATTAAAAGTGATTGTTGAGCAATCGGCAATCCTGTACACGGGAGATGGAGTCAGCATCGCCCGTGTTTCTTAATCTATCGGAAGGTATCGCCTTTTGCGTAACCTTAAATTAAACTATTTCAATCGCTATCAGTCCCACCGGTATGCCGCTCCCCAAGCCAGACCTTTGTTCCTTGCCGTTCATAACGGATGTTCCATGCCTTGGAAAGCATATCCAGCGCCTCGTCGAGCGTCTGAGAACGGTTCATATAAATGTGTACCCGCGATTCCCGGAACAAGCTGTGATCGTACATCATTTCCACATTATACCAACGTGCCAGTTCGTCGATCACCTGTTCCAACGAAGCGTCCTTGAATACGAACTCCCCATTTTTCCAAGCCAGTGTGGACATCAGGTCGGCCTTACCCACGATCAGCGCATGCGCTTCACCGGCAGCGATCCGGCATTGCTCACCGGGTTGTAACACAACAGCCTCCTGGCCCCTGGCCACTTCCACCTTCCCATGAACCAGGGTAGCCACAGCTTCCTCTCCCCCATACGCTTTCACATTGAACTGTGTACCCAATACCCGCACCGTTCCCTCACGGAAATCCACCCAAAACGGGCGTTCTCTTTCCTTCGCCACCTCGAAATAAGCCTCACCTTCCAGAAAGACCCTGCGTTCGCCGTCTCCGAAAGCCTCCGGAAACCTCAGCCGCGTCTCTGCATTCAACATCACCCGTGTCCCGTCGGCCAGCACCATCCTATACTCCCCACCCTGCGGCACCATGATTTCGCCATAACGAACGGTATCTCCTCCCGGTCCGCTTGCCACCGCTTCCTGCCGGATCACTCCCCCCGTATCCACACGGAATCCGGGAATCGAACCGGACAACCTACCGGGCCCGAGTTCATGCCTGCTACCATCGGACAACAGCAACTGCACCGCCTGTACCCCCTGTTCCTGCCCATCCGGCATCATCCTGCCTTCACGCGTACCCGGCAACCATACGCTCCAACCAATCCCTACCGCCAAAAGCACACAAGCCACCGCAGCAGCCCAACGGAAAATCATCCTGCGACGCCATATAGACACAGGCATCGTCTGCCAAATCCGCCGCATCCGCTGTTCTATTTCCCCATCGGGGATTTCCTCCCCGGCATAGAACCCCCGGGCATCTTCCACAAATCGCTTCCGTTCAGCCGACCCGCCTGCCCAGGATTCCACTTCCTCCCTTTCCTCCCGGGAAGCTTTTCCCATCATTACTTTTTTGATTTTATCTATTTCCATACCTCGTCATTAACCGTCTTTATAAGTAAAACAACCTTACACAAAAACAGGGGACAAGAAAAAGCATATTTTTTTTAATTTTAGTAAAAATATGTCCGATAGCCCGAACCATTCAGAAAGAAATAAGATTCCACCAACCACACACAATAATACCTCCGGTCAACATTTTGAAGAATAATACGAAATAGCTGAATAACACTGATCCGGAAATGGAATCCTTTAAATTTTACCCAAGACAGACCATAAGAAATACACCACAGGCAATGCCTCCCGTATAGCTTTGTAGGCCCTCTTGACATGGGTATGCACAGTGACTTCCGAAAGGTTCAGTTCTCTGGCAATCTCCTTATAGCTCATATCCCTGAAAATCTTCATTTCAAGCACCTTGCGCTGTTGCTCCGGAAGTTTACGCAAGCAGTCCTGCACCTTTCCGAACAGGTCCTCTCCCTCTTCGTATTGCAGGGACCCCATATAAATCAAGGCTTCGGTAAGTTTTGTCCGGTTGGTATCTTCCACACGGAGATGCTTGTAATAATTCAGGCAGGAATTTTTCACCGAAGCATAAAGATAAGTACTCACCCGTGTATCCTCCGGCAGCGTTCCCAGAACAGACCAAAAATGCATAAACGTATCCTGCACCACATCCTCCGCCATCTCCGCATTCATAAGATAAGAGAAGGCAAAACGATATAACCGGGGTCCCATTTCCTTGAAAATCCGCTCAAAAGCCCGATGAGACCGTCGCCTTAAATCTCCTGCCAATTCTGCATATAAAACTTCATCACCGTCACCACTCATAGCACAGACGTTACTGAACTGCAATATTGGTTAAAATAATTTACATAAACAATCCCCATGATCGTTTTTCCGCGGATTTCAACAGTGGAAAAGTAAATTTTACCCGGATCGAAAGTAAATAAACGCAAACCAGTAGTCTTCAACCGATAAAGCCCGGGATGTTCCAATACCCACCCGGCCTCTTTCCCAGTAAATGACCGTTCACATAGATCTCACTCCGGTTATAAATCCCTTCAAAATAAAGAAAAACCTTTTCTTACCGTTTATCTGCAGGAATCCGAAAAAAACTAAGCAGAAGCAGAGATCCACAACAGATGCGACAAAATAATTCCTAAAACAAATTTACACCCTTTTGTATTCATAACTTCACTCTTTTATTGAGGATCCACATCACAAATGACCCGAAGTGTTCCCCACTGTTTTTCTTGTTTCAATATTCTGATTTCTTCACGAAGCCTGTTTTTCACCCCCGAACAAGAGATTCCGTTTTCCAGCTTCAATAACAAAATCAGCCGATGATACCCACCGATTTTACTAATCTCCGGAACAGCAGGCCCACACACCCGTTTGCCCAGCTGCCCGCGCAAACGGACAGCCAGCCGGTTAGCGGCATTCCGTAAAGGTACCACCTCTTTATGTCTTAGTTCCACCTGAATCATCCGGCCGAAGGGAGGATATACAAACAACTCCCGTTCTGCAGCCAATTGCTCGAAAAACGTCCGGTAATTCCCATCGGTCAGCATGGTATACACTCTGTTTTTAACATCCGCCGCCTGAATAACCACTTTCCCCCGGTCACCTTTCCGTCCACTACGCCCGCTAACCTGCAACAACATACAATAAACCCGTTCCTCCGCCCTGAAATCCGGGAAATTGACCATACTATCGGCATCTATCACTCCGACCAGCTTGACATTTGCAAAATCCAGGCCTTTAGTGACCATTTGAGTCCCGATCAGGATATCGGTCTTCCCCTGTTCAAAATCTTCGATGACACTCCTGAAACGAGACTTACTACTCATCACGTCCAGGTCCATCCGGGCTACCCGGGCCTGAGGGAAAAGCCGTAATACTTCTTCCTCTATCCGCTCCGTTCCGGGTGTTCTTTCCCGGTAATGCCCCTCCCCGCAAACCGAACAACGGTCGCTCATCGACACGATAGCCCCGCAATAACGGCAAACGAGTACATGGCGCTGCTTATAATAGGTCAGACTCACATCGCAATAACGGCATTTCGGGATTTCCCCGCAACGGTCACATTGTACATAGGAAGAATAACCTCTGCGATTCTGAAATAAAATAACCTGTTTGTGTTCGCTCAGCACTTTCTCCATCTCTTCCAGCAATAAGGGAGAGAAACTACCTTTCATCAGCTTTTTACGCCGGTATTCTCCCACATCGGCCAAACGAATTTCGGGCATCTGAATTCCACCATAACGGCTGTTCATCTGTACATACCCATATTTTCCGGTAAGCGCATGTTGAAAAGACTCGAAAGAAGGCGTCGCCGACCCTAACAGGACTCTGGCTTCCGACAATTTCCCCAGCATAACCGCAGCATCCCGGCCATTATAACGGGGTGCAGGTTCTTTTTGTTTGTAAGAAGCGTCATGTTCCTCATCCACAATAATCAATCCCAGATTCCGAAAAGGCAGAAAGATCGACGAACGGACTCCGAGTATCAATTGAAAAGGTTCGTCGCTACATTGCTTCCGCCACAATTCAGCGCGCATATTATCCGACATACCGGAATGATAAATTCCGATACGGTCACCGAAAACCCGTTGCAACCGTCTTACGATCTGTACGGTTAAAGCGATCTCGGGCAGCATATACAACACCTGCTGTCCCCGATTCAGATATTCCTGTATCAGACGAATATATACCTCCGTTTTCCCGGAAGAGGTCACCCCTTGCAACAAAACACAATCTTTTTCAAGGAAAAAATCCCGGATGCGCCCTAAAGCGCCCTGTTGTTCTGCATTGAGCTGCCAAGAACTTCCTCCGGCGTCTCCGTCTCCTCCCAACCGACTTATCTTTCTTTCTTCGACCTTCAAAATCGCTCTGTCACACAATCCTTTGAGTGTAGCGGCCGATTGTCCGGTCAAACGCAACAATTCCCCTTTCTCGATCTCAGTTTTACCCCATTCGATCCATCTGCAAAGCATAGCATATTGGGCCGGTGCTCTCTTCAAGCGATCCAACAACGCCCCCAATTCTTCCTCTGTATACTCTTTTGCCCAAGTGACGATACGCTCCGTTTTTTCCCGGAACAAGTCGTCCACTGTTTCTTTAATCTGGATGTAATTCCGGGCCAACAGATTTCTCACCAACGGAAGCCCGTTTTTAATTTTCAGATATTTCTCCGCTTCTTTCAGCGAAACATATTCGCCAGGCTGTAAAAATCGGAGTAAGATTTTTTCGTTCGTAGTCAACCCCACATAATCCACATCCTCCGTGGTGCGGGTAATACTGGTAAAACTCTCCAAACGGAAAGCCACCGGCAAAGCCGCCTTCATCACTTCGCCGGGAGTGGCCATATAGTACCCGCCGAGCCACAATAAAAACCTCAGGTGCAGAGCCGAAAACGATACCTGTTTCTCGACGACATCCTCGATAGGCTTTACCTGATATCCGACAGGCGCCTGGTCATGTATACGACCGACCAAAGCGGTATACCGCTTGTTACCGGCAAACGACACCAATACCAATGTACCCTCGCGAACCTCGCTTTCCAGAGACACAGGCACCGTATAGGTATACATTCCTTCTACCGCCAGGGGCACGATGACATCAGCATATCGCATAAAAATATTTTAATACCATTTATTCACAAAATACCCGAATGAGAACTCATTCATCATGCAATAATAACAAAAATAACGGTAAGAAAGCGGGATGCTCCTACCGTTATTTCATTACCAAGACCAGATTCTATTAAATAGACAGAATCCGCACCAGATTCAATAATTCAGGATTCAGGTTTTTGGTATGCTTGATCGTTTTGTTAAAAGGAACATGAACAATCTCTTTATTCATGATTCCCAGCATAATGCTCTTCTGATCATCCATCAAAGCATCGACAGCGGCAGCACCCAACTGACTGGCCAAAACCCGGTCGAACTGAGAAGGAGAACCGCCTCTCTGCATATGTCCCAATACAGACACCCGGATGTCATACTCGGGATGTTTCTGAGCCACCTTTTCAGCAATGCTGTAAGCCCCACCTGATTTTTCACCTTCAGCGACAATCACGATTCCACTGGAGGTTTTCGGATTATAATCTTTTTCAATAAAATGTTCCAAATCGGTCAAGTCCGTTTCCACTTCCGGCACCAACACAGCTTCGGCACCGGTGGCGATAGCGGTACGTAAAGCGATAAATCCGGCATCACGTCCCATCACTTCTACAAAGAAAAGCCGGTTGTGAGCACTCGCCGTATCTTTAATTTTATCGACAGCTTCCACTGCAGTGTTGACAGCCGTATCGTATCCGATCGTCGAATCGGTACCGTACAAGTCATTATCGATCGTTCCCGGAATACCTACCACCGGAATGTCATGTTCCTGAATCAATAGTTTAGCACCGGTAAAAGAACCGTCTCCCCCGATCACCACCAAAGCATCGATTTTATGCTCTGCCAACATCTGAGCGGCTTTGGTACGTCCTTCCGGTGTACGGAATTCCATACTACGGGCAGATTTCAGAATCGTTCCTCCCCGCTGAATAATATTGCTTACATCATTGGATTTCAATCTTTTGATATCTCCCTCGATCAATCCCTGATAACCACCGAAGATACCATATGCTTCACAGCCATTAAAGATAGCTGTCCGGACTACAGCCCTAATGGCAGCATTCATTCCCGGAGCATCACCTCCTGAAGTCAGTACTCCAATTCTTTTTATTCTTCCCATAATTAAATCATGTAATTCATTTATTGTAGTTCTATTTTATGTCTTATTTCTTCCATCACCCATGCCGGTGTAGAGGTCGCCCCACTAATTCCGACACTTTGAGCATTCTCCAACATTTCCGGCTTTACATCCTCCGCCCTTTGCACCAAATAAGTCCGGGGATTCACTTCACAACAAGTAGCGAACAATTGCTTTCCGTTCGAACTCTTTTCGCCACTGACAAAGATGACAACATCATGTTTCTGTGCGAACTCTCTCAGCTGAGGTATACGATTGGCCACTTTCCGGCAAATCGTATCGTTCACCACCACCTGTGCCCCGCCTTTCTCTTTTAGCAAAGCTGCAATAGCCTGAAAACCTTCCAGACTTTTGGTCGTCTGTGAAAATAAAATCACCGGACGCGAAAAATCGATCTGCCGGATATCCTCGGGATTCTCGATCACCAAAGCCTCCCCATTCGTCTGTCCGACCAAGCCCACGACTTCGGCATGCCCGCGTTTTCCGTAGATGACCACCTGTCCACCCTGTTCCCGGGTTTGCTCATAAGCTTTCCGGATTCTTTTCTGCAAATTCAATACCACCGGACAAGAAGCATCGATCACTTCAACCTCATTCTTTTGAGCGATCTCGTATGACACCGGAGGTTCTCCATGTGCTCTGAACAATACCCGGCAATGTTGCAATCGTGCAAACTGCTCGTGTTCTATCGTTTTCAATCCACGTAGCCTCAAACGCTCTACCTCGAGGTCATTATGCACAATATCACCGATACAATACAACATCCCCCGCTCCAATTCCTGTTCCGCTTTGCGGATAGCATTCACTACCCCGAAACAAAAACCCGAATGTTCATCGATCTCCACTCTCATATTCTATCTTTCATTTATCCTCCTGCTTCTTCCTCCTTCTTCACCTATTACTTCATACTTCTTCCAACTCTCCTCCCCCGCTGCCAGCTTTTAGCCTTTAGCTCTCCCGTCTCTAGCAACCTTGAGCCTCCCAACCTATAGCTTATAGCCTATAGCTTTTTTAGCTCTCTTAGCACGCACAAAGATATAATAATTTTCAATAAATTATCTGTGTAAATAAATATGATTCAGCCTAAAAAAGTTGCAATCGATAGAAATCCCTTTTCATAAACCAAATTCTAAAATTTTGATTATTTTTGCAAAATACATACATCATATATAAATTTTTAACCATGAAAATTCTTAAAATATCCACTATTACAGTGGCTGTTCTCGTCGCAGTGTTCATTATCATCGCTTGTATTTTTCCGCCGATCGCCAAAAACTACATCAATAAACATAGTAAAGAGTTGATCGGGCGTCAGATCAACATCAAAGGACTCTACATAAACATTTTCACCGGCTATGCCCGTATCACCGATTTCCAATTATTAGAAGCCAACGATCTGGATACTTTCGTTTCTTTCGATACCCTCAGTGTGGATATGTCTCTACATCGTCTGTTAGCGAATGAAGTCAGAATCAACCACATTAGTCTGACCAATCCCAGCGTAAAGGTACTTCAGCAAGGCAGTGAGTTCAATTTCGACGATCTTTTGGCCCTCGGGTCAACGGATACGTTATCCGCCGATAGTCCTGCTGCCCAGCCGGTGGCTTCTTCTACTCTACAATCGCCGGCCTCCGACAGCCTTTCTCCGGCCTCTCCGGCCACAACTTCGGCAAATCCCCTTGCCATTGCCCTCTATAATATCAGCATACAGGGAGGTCATATCCTTTACAAAGATTTAGAGCGTAATTCGGTTTGGCAAATGGAAAATTTCGGACTTCAGATTCCGGGGGTTTATTTCAGTGGTCAAAATACCGATGTCGGCATCGCATTGAATTTCAATGACGGTGGACATTTGCAAACGGCTATCCAATACAACATGGAAGCAGGCAATTATCTATTGGATATCGACCTGACCAATTTCTCAATCGCTCCTATCCAACCTTACCTGACAGATTTCACCCGGATCAGTACAATCGGCGGAATCCTGAATACTCACCTTAACATCGAAGGTAACGCCGAACATGTAACCGAATTAGTGGTTCGTGGCAATCTGGGTATAAACCACCTGTCACTTGCAGACGCCAGTCACAAAGAAGTCTTGGCTACCGATAGCATTTATATCGATATGGAAACGATCAACCCCGGAAAAGCTATTTTTCATTTTAACACGATCGCTGTCAACGGTATCAAAACCGGTTTCGAACTCCGTAAAGACGGAAATACCATGAGCGACCTGTTCCCAGAAACTCCCGAAGATACCGTCCGGGGGGCGGCAGAACAAACTCCAGCTGCCGGACCTCAAACTACAGCAACAGCCCCCGATTTCAAAGTCAGCACCTTCCGGATCAATAATTCGCTTTTCACCTTCAAAGATCAGACCTTGCGTCACCCCTTCACTTTCAGTCTGGAAAATATCAATCTGGTTGCCGACCAACTGAGTCTCACTCAAGAAAATAAGGCCAAAGTCAGCAGTACCCTCAAAAATGGAGGGACCATTATTTTCAACTACGAAGGGAAATTAGACGATCTCAGCAATACAGATATCTTACTCATTATCAATAATCTGGATTTAAAAACTTTCACTCCTTATAGCATGCAATATTTCGGTTATCCATTGCAAAAAGGGATCCTTTCTTTCAGCAGCGTGAACAATATCCGTAAGAGTATGCTGGACGGACGTAATAACCTGAATATAGCCAAATGTGAAGTCGGAAATAAACACAAAGATCCGAAACCCGATTATAACATCCCATTGAAAACAGCTTTATATCTGATCAAAGACAAAGACGATCTGATTCGAATGGATTTACCTGTAAAAGGAGACATCAACTCTCCTGAATTTTCTTACCGGAAAATCATTTTTAAGACCCTGACCAATTTATTGGTGAAAGTAGCCGTTTCTCCGGTTAACTTTCTGGCAAATTCCCTCGGTTTCTCTCCAGAAAAACTGAAAAATCTTCCATTCGAAGCAGTACAGAACGACTTTACTCCTGAACAATTGACTCAAATCAACCAATTAGCCGAAATTATAAAAGCCAAACCGGAGATGACCCTACTCCTGGAACAATTTGTCAATGTACAGCAAAGTAAGGTACAATTGGCCGATTTCTATGTAAAACGCAATTATTATCTACAGCAACACCCTGAGAAATCACAGACTACCCTGTTACCGATCGACTACAGTAAAATAATGGAAATAGATACGAAAGACATTCAATTTCTCAATTATGTCGGAACCCAGGTCAGTGAGGACAAAAAAACGGCTTATTTGGATGACCAACTTCTTTCACTGGCCGACTCGACTCAACTGAATCAACTGACCCACCAATTAATGGACAGACGCAACCAAGTCCTGAAAGAATACCTGCTCCGTCAGGAAGTCCCGGAAAAATGTATTCGTATTTCGACCGCAACTGCAGAAAAACTCGTTGCTTATAAAGGTAAGAACCAATATACCATCGGTTTGGTATTCGCAGGTGACGAACCCGATCCGGAATTAATTGCGGAAGAAACCGAAAATTAAACAGTGACAAAAGTTTCAAGGGATACAAAAGTTTCAGAATTGCTCCAACCGTTGTAACTTTTGTACCCCTTGAAATTGCTGTAACTACTAAAATATCGTTTTTTATAAAGTTCATCATCCCTGCCAAGTATTTCGTTCATTAAACTTTCACTTCTATCAGCCGCCCCTACGGCCGTAACAAAACACCCGCAGGCCATCGGCTTTATACACTAAATTTATTGTCCCGATAAATTTATAATGAACGAATATGTAACCCTATGGTCAACCGGATTTCCTGATCCGTATATTTGTTAGCCAAAGGCTGGGCAGTGATACCATTTTCATTGTAAAAACAAGTTTCGTTTTTAGAATAACGGCGGGTATAAGAAAGATCCCCGAAGAACAAGCCCACACTCAATCCAATCCCTCCGGCATAGGTGTATATTTTATTGAAAGAAGCAACATCGTGTTTATACGGACTTTGTTGAAGTCCGTATCCTCCCCTAAGACTCACCCAACTGTTCACCCGGACCTCCATTCCGGCCCGAAGATTATGGGTAGGACGATAAAGAGACCTGATCGCCCGATTAATCGGATCATAATCGACACTCCGGGATAAAGTTTTTATTTTATCCTTTTCCCAGTCATCCTCATAACTGCCGTAAATCCACTTCGCAGGACGCTTGTACTTCGCAGAGCTATAATCGACATATTCATAATCCACATCCAACATCACGTGTTGCCCCAACACAAGTCCCCAACAAAGAAACGCTCTCCAGGGAGTCCGTACATTAGCCAGATACCGATAAGGATCATAATAGGTTCCATAAGCCCTATTGGATATTTCATACTCCTGTTTATCCCGTCCGACGGAAGGATCGGTAGGCGTAGTAAAATAAGTATGAACAGAATTTTCAAGTGTATACTCCATCGTAAACCAGGTCGGCAAATGAATAGCGGCCCCCAATCGAATAGCCGGTACCGGACGATAGATAAGCCCTAGTTTCAAATTGATCCCCGTACCTCTGGTGCGACGGTATTGCCGGAATTCATAAAAATCCAGAAGTGAAGGAGCATTTTCTTCTGCAATCTCGGAATAAAGAATACGTTGTTTATCATAGGTCCACTGTATACCGAGTACCGCTCCGAGGTATAATTTATCTTTATAATTCGTTCCTCCGGCAATTGAAAACTCGCCTAGGTAACCTTTTTCCCGGATCTCCTGATATTGATCGACCCATTCGGCTGTTTCTCCATCGGTTTCCAAAATAGAATGGTAACTTTCATTTTCGTCCTGATATAACAAATAGGTATCATAAAAGGGACCGGTTGTAAAAATATTCAATTCATCCGGTTTGTATCCCTGACTTTGCCAAACATAGACATCCGTCAGGGAAGTCGGGGAATGATACACCTGCTGCCGGGTATTTTGAATATTGTTCGAAAGATCAGTATACGAAAAGCCCAGGTTAAAACCTTTCCAATCACTTTTTTCATCCTTCACGTACCCTGACAGTACCCCTCCTACCGTTCCGATCAGATAAGAAGTTTTCCTTGCAGTCAGCTCCCCGGATTCATTCCCGGAGAAATTCAATACCGAAGTATAGGTAACACTAGATTTACGGAAAACCCCGACAGCGGCAGGATTCAGATTCCAGGAAGAAATATCTCCTCCCAAAGCTCCGAAAGCACCGCCCATAGCAGCTGCCCGAGCCGATCCTGCATAAGACAAACGGGAATAATTCAATATTTCCGTCTCCGTCTGAGCATAAATCATCTCCACTCCCAACAGCAGTTGTAAAAACAGTATAATTCTTCTCATAAACCGGTCGAACTAATAAATATTGCGACAAATTAATATTTTCAGCCAGGAAATCATTGCATTTCTTAAAATATTTTCCGCGTTTTATTTAATTTTAAGAGCAAACTAAAAACCTTGCCTCATGTAAACGTTTTAAGTTGCATTTTTATACCAAACGAATGGATATAATTGCAAATCGTCAATTTTATATGTAAAATCTGTTAAATCGTAAGTTAAAATCGATTTTTACTTCACCCTTTTAGGCTCTTTAGGTGTTTTATAGATGTAAATTTAATATAAAATTGAAGGTTGATATGAAGTGTAGATTTTTATTAACAGTAGGGGTGATTTTATGGAGTACCTGGAGCGGTTTTGCAATTGAAAAAACGACGGTAAGTCTGGATAATTTGGTCAAAACATTTGAACAAAATCCGGCAAACCCTCAAACGACCATGCAATTATTAAAAGAATTGAGTAAACAAGGGAAGTCGGGACAAGATATACTGAATCGTTATTTCAAAACCCAAAGTGAAGCCGATTACTTCAAAGATTACAATTGGATGATCGTACGGGATTATGTGAACGACATCAATGCACCTCAGCTCAAATATGTTTTTGAAAATCAAGATAAATTCATCCAGCATTTTTCCAAAGACGATGTTTTTCAGAAATTAGACAATGTGTTGGTAAACCATTTGGAACAACTCTATCTCCAGAATAAGGCAGATTACGAAAACCAAATGAAGCGGATTAAAGAAACCGGATACGAGCACTACGATGTTGTATTGGATTATTTCAATATCAAAGAACTACGGTTATCCGGAAATGCCGAAGATTATTTTTACAAAGCCCGGAAGTTATTTCGCTATTTCCCGGAAAACCGGAAGATGATCAAAGAAATCACTGCCGGAGCTCTGGAAATCATGAATGATGTTTCCCGCCTGAAAGTGATCCAATTATGGGCAGGAAAAACTGTCGAATCGAAGTCCGACTTCGACGCGATTTACAATTATGTCAAAATCTCCAAAAAATGCGGGTTCAACGACATTGCAAAAAAATATGCCAACATCGCCAATAACCTGGCTAACCAATCTCAAAATCAATTAATGAAACAACAGGCCAGTGAATTGATCAGGATGTTGAATTAAGATTCTGGCAATACAATTACAACGGTGCCAACAGTTTAAACGGGAACAAGGGTTTAAAACAGAGTGGCATCGTTTTTTAGTTTCTATAGTTACAACGGTTAGACTTGACTTCTGAAATCTTTGTAACAGTGGAGATTTAATTGTTTGAAACGTACGTTTAAATCCGTTTTATATCCTCTAGTCTTTCTTTGCGGAAGCTCTCCGGTCCAGGTGATTGTCCAAAGCATTTATTTCATACTTCGTCCTCTTTTTCCTAAAAATTTCCTCAATAATTATTAGCTTTGGAGATCTAACAATAAATAACATGAAGAATCTATTTTCCACCCTTATCCTGAGCCTTTTGGCCCTCGGCTGTACCCAACAACAGCCTGAGTCCCTGCGTTTAGCGACTTTCAATATCCGTTACGATAATTCGGGAGACGGTCCCAATAGCTGGCCACACCGCAAAGACAGTATATGTGCTTTTATCCACAGGGTCGATCCCGATATCATCGACATGCAGGAAGTCTTGCATCACCAGCTGGAAGTCTTGAAAACCGGCTTACCCGAATATACAGTTGTCGGAGTCGGCCGGGAAGATGGAAAAACAGCCGGAGAATATGCACCGATCTTCTTTAAACAAGCGAAATATACCCTATTGGACCAGAATACTTTCTGGCTTTGTGAAAAACCGGACAGTGTCGGAATGGTCGGTTGGGATGCCGCTTTGACCCGGATTGCAACCTGGGTAAAATTACAAGATAAGAAGACAGGACAAATCCTTATGGTAGTAAACACACATTTCGATCACATAGGTACCGAAGCCCGCCGGAACAGTGCCCTGCTGATTATCGAAAAAATTAAAGAAATCGTTGGGACTTCTCCCGCTATTCTCACCGGAGATTTTAATGTATCGGAAGACTGGGATGCCTATAAAACAATTACCAACAACGAATTTATTCTGAAAGATGCCCACAAAGTGGCCGGAAAACGGACAGGAGTGGATTTCACTTACCATAATTTCGGTAAAATACCGGCCGAAAAATGTGAAAAAATCGATTTTATCTTCGTTACCCCACAAATCCGGGTAATCAGTTCGTACATCCCTTTCTCACAACTCAACGACACCCTATTCTTATCCGACCATAACCCCGAAATCGTCGAATTGGAGATAAAATAGAGTTGCTGAGTTACTGAGTTGCTGAGTTGAAAGAGTTGGGTCTTCCCCTTTAACTTACTCTACAACTCAGTAACTCTATTAACTCTGCAACTCTACAACTCAATAACTCAGCAACTCTTTTCAACTCTTCTCCTCCAGCCCCTTTATCATTGTTTTAAACAACGGATCTTCTTCGCTCCAACCACACGATTTTATCGTTCGGCGAATTGCCTGAAGTCCTTGTTTACATTGTGCAGGAGTTCCCTTTCCGATAAGCATTCCATTTAATTGTAAAGTTGCATTAAAACGTTCATCAGGTATCAATTTCGAAAAATTACGCCTATACATTTTCAAAGCCTTTGCCAGATCATTGTCCACATAAGCACGGGTAAAGCCGATGATATCCAATAAATAATCCATCCTTTCCACACCCGATTTTTCAACAATCGAACGATATTCCTCTAAAGTTGCCGGATCTTCAGGGCGATTTTTAAAAATCATATCATTACAATGATTTCCAATCAGAGGCAACAGATCTCCCCATATTTTAGCATTCACCTCCTCTTTTCCTACGTTAGCCTCGAAATCGCTTTTATGTTCAAGCAAATACAGATACTCCGGAGATTTCATCTCCCGGACAAAACGCTTTACCAACGGCCAGGTAGTATCCGAAGATTTCGACCGGTCGTCCAGAGTTTCCCAATATTCATGCAACACTTTTTGCATATCGTCTTTCATATAAGCATCCGAAAGCAATCCGATATATTCTATCATAAATTGCGGATTCCGTTCGCCTTGCCGGTAGCGGTGATTGAAAGCGAATAACGAATTTTCTCCACTCCCCAGCTGCACCTGTTTCAAAAACTCCCCGGCAGTCATGCCTCCTACCATTTTGTGTCTGACTTCGCCTGCTGCATCCAGAATAAAGAAAGTCGGATATACTTCCACTCCATATTTCCCGGCCAGTTCCTTCCCCTCTTCCTGCTCCATATCTTGCTTATAATTGACAAAACGGGTATTCATATACTCCCCGATATCTTTCCGGCTAAATACCTCCTTCAACATCTTCTTACAAGGTCCGCACCAACTGGTATAACAATCTATAAAAACCAGTTTATTCTCTTCCCGGGCTTTCTGAAATACCGCTTTGATCCCGGTTTCCTCAAAAACAACCTGACTCTGTACCGGTAAGGCCCCCAACAACAACACCGCAATCACACTTAATACACTTATTTTCATAACATTAAAATTCATTCTGATATTCAGTGACTACTTCTGAAAGATAGTCGAGTACCTCTCCTCCCCTTAAATCCCGGCGGATAATATATCCTTCCGGATCGACCACAAACGAATCGGGCAATCCTCTCAGATTATAAGCATCTACCAAAGGACTTTTTTTCATTCCTTTCAAATCGGTCAGACAAAGCCATCCGATCTCCTCTCTCTTCATATCCCGAATCCATTGTTCACGTTCGGTATCCATCATCATCGTAATGAAAACAATATTCCGGTCCTTCAGTTGCTCATAAGCTTTCCGGATATGCGGAATTTCTTTTTTACACCAACCACACCAGGAAGCACTGAATTCTACGAATAAATATTTCCCTTTAAAATCAGCCAGCGTATAAGTTTTCCCCAAAGTATCGAATACCTGAAAATCGGGAAATACTTTCCCGGCAGTCAATAAGCGGTCATTCTCGGCAAACTGTTTCATCTGAGCGACATAGTAGGAATTACGGAAGGAAGAATCGAAACGTTCCACGATACGCTCCACCCGATCACCGGACATCGGGGAAGAATACTGACTGGCTAAATACGCTACCACCTCACTATGCGAAGCTTCCGGTTCTTTCTCAAATACACGGTCGATCAAAACCTGATATAGCGAGTCCCGCACCACACTCATCGAACGCACTTTTACCATATCCGCTTTGTAAAATGCCAGTTGAATAGAATCGGTCAGCACAGTTGCCTGCTTGTATTCGGGCAAACTTTTCAGGAACTGCTCACAAGCGATCAACTGTTCATTCAAAGGAGCATTCTCCACCTTTAAACTCCCCTTCATATCTTCCCGTTCACTATATACTTTCATTATAGTCGGTTGCAGAAATAACCTGACCATAGGCATAAAATTTGGCTGATATTCCGGTTTAACATCAAAAAACAGCATACCCAATTGGGGATCGTCCAACTTCCCTTTCAACTTATATTTTCCTTCCCGGATTTCACAACTGTCCAAGAGTAAATTCGAAGGAGGACAAGTGTACAACCTGACCCAGCCTTCGGGTAAACCTTTAATTTCACCCATAATCGTGATTATTCCGGGCTCACGATTTTCACAACCTGTTCCCCCCAATCCCAGGATCAGACTGAACAAGAGTATCCATTGATTCATTTTCATCATTCCGGTTACTATCGATTTCACAAAATTCGGACTTACTTATAATTCTCGCGGATCACTTGTATCGTTTCCTCCCCTCGGGTATTTTTCGAAACGATACGTCCGTCCCGGTCCAGAATAATCAGGCAAGGAATACCCCCCACATAATAATCATAGGCCATACCTCCTTTTTTCCACGACATGACATCCGACAAACATTTCCAGGGATGGTTTTCTTTCCTGACATCTTTTACCCAATCTTCCCTTTTCTTATCCAGATACACGGAAACAATCTCAAAATCCTTTCCCTGCATTTCTTTGTAAACTGCTTCGATATAAGGGATCTCCACCTTACACCAATGACACCAGGAAGCCGTAAAATCAAGCAAAATCATCTTCCCTTTGAAATCCGACAAACGATATTTTTTTCCATTTACATCCTCAAGCGTAAATTCAGGTGCTATCTGTCCCACAGCCATAACCCTTTCCCGCCGAATCCGTTCCTGCATCCTTTCCAGATAGACAGACCATTCTATATCCGGAGCCAAACGCTGCAAAGCGTTTTCCAACTCATCGACAGACAGGAATGAAAAATAACTATGAAGCGTATATACCATTGCTGTACTCTTCGGAGCAAAATCCAAGGCAAACAACTGATCCAAACAGGGCTTTACCATTCCGTCAAACTCGGTACACTTGATTTTATAGGCAACGGAATCTTCGGTACGTGACAAACTGTCCCGCTGCCATTGGATCTTTTTCAGATGCCGGAATACCTCTGCAGAATTGATTCTTTCCCATTCTGCCTGTACCCGGCTACCGGTAATCTCTGCATTCTCCAATTTTTTTTCCACCTCGGCTTTCACCCGAATCGGAGTATTTGCATTTTCGGCAAGCAAACGGAAAGAGTAAGTACCCCGCTTGTCGCATGCAGCATTGTCTATCGCCAGAAATGTCAGCTGTGTCGGATGTTCGATGGAAGAACGATAAGTGAAATGTCCATTTTTCACCTCAACTGTATCAACATCATAATCATCCAATGTCTCTGTCATAACACAGAAAAAGCCGTCCCCATACCCTTTCACCTCTCCCTCTACAACACATTCTTTTGCTTTGGGTGAAGTGCATGAAAAGCAGGCAGCAATAAAAATTGCTGCCCCATATATACAATTTTTCATTCGTCTGCTTATTTGAACAATTTGTTAATATACTCGATCATGGGTTCCCGGCGTAAATCCCTGGCCATGATTTTTCCTTCCGGATCAATCAGATAAATCATCGGAATCCCTTTCACATGGTAATTTTGGGCCACCGGACCACTATAGGCTTTCAAATCGGACACTACCGGCCAAGGCAGGTTATACTCTTTCACATCTTTCTCCCATTTTTCCCGATCCTCATCCATATTAACCGTAAACATTACAAAATTCTTGCCTTTGGTATTTTCGTAAACGGTCTTCAGATAGGGAATCTCCAGCTTACACCAGCCGCACCAGGAAGCACTGAATTCTATCAATACGTATTTTCCCCGGAAATCCGACAATTTATACACCTTCCCGTCAATATCCGATAACGTAAAATCGTATGCCGGCTGTCCGGGCTGCACTTTCTTCTCCTTTTCCCAATTGTCCCGGCACTCAGCCACAAATACATTGGAATTCAGGGAAGCATCGAATCCGGCCAATGCCTTACCCATTTTATCCAAATCCTCCGCAAAATACTCCCATACGTAATGGGGAGCCACCTGACTGGTCGCATAACCGGGCAAAGAAACGATATAATCGAACAACTTGTTATAAGCCTCCTGATAAAGGGGTGTCAATGAATCATATCTGGCGCGGTCGTCTTTAAAGGCTTTGCTCCGTTCATACCTGATCCGACCGAAATTCCGGAACACTTCTGCTCCGTTTTTCTCTATCCTCTGATATTCGTCATTTGTTTTACTGCCGGTGATTTCCACTTGTTTCAGATTATTATAGTCCCCTTTAACCTGTACCTGACTGTTATCCAAGAACATTCCGAAAGACCCCTGCAATTCTCCATCTTCCTTCACCACTACAAAAGCCACCCAATGCGGATCGGTAACTTTTCCCTTGAACACGGCCTTTCCGTCCTTCAACTGAATGGTATCCGTATACCAGGTCGTCGGATGCGGGATACGCTCACTTACATAAATCTGTTCGTTTTTTGCATTTTTCAAATCAATAGTCACTTCATAACCGTCCGGTTTGGAAGTACAGGAACAGATATAAAAAACTGTTACAATCAAAAATAAAAGATTTTTCATCTCTACGCTTATAAAATAATTAATAGGTATCCCACTGATAACCGATCTTATACTTCAAATCCACCACTTTCCCGAACCTGCCATAAAATTCCATGCCATCCACCACTTTTCCCCCGGCAACGACAGAGACATCCAATACCATAAAGTCACTCATCCCCGGATCTTCCGCATTTTCCAGCACAATCCCCAGGCGTTCGTAATTGGTCGGACAAACGGCAATATCCCGGATCGGACGTCCGAAATCATCCCGCAATGTCTTCACCGTATTATCTTTGTGGTTATACACATAAAGGGTATTGCCGGAAGCGATATAAACATACGGACGATTTTGGCAAAAAGCAAATTTTGTCTTTTCATCGATAATTTCGGGCTTTGGAAACACCTCTTCTCCTCTGGAATAGAATCCTTTGGGAGACTGCCATCCCCAAAACAAGAATTTCTGCACATAAATGGTATTGCCTGTATTAGACTTCAAAAATACGACATAATCGTCCTGAGGTGTATCAGTAGCAACCGCAGCTCCATCCAATACGGTTTTACCCATATCAGAAGGATTAAAAAACGATTCCGCAGTGTTATCATCACCGAATTTGTTCAGCGATCCATTACGGAATACCACATAACTGGAACTCAATTTATCAAAACCGATCACTTCATTGGAAAATAACAAATTTCCCCGGGTTGTCCATTGACTCAATTCGTAAGGGAAATCCCCCTGATAAGGAAAATTAGGGAAAAGTCCGTCCTGATACATCGCCCCATTAGAGGCTTCAACATACCGGACATACAATTTCCCGTTGCTGACCAGATAATCATAATTCGACACACAATTCATGCTCATCGGTTTGAAATCCGCCGGCATTCCTCCCACAAACTCCTCTTTGGTCGCCACCATTTTTTTCAAGCTGTTCCCATCCAACTCTACGGAATATTCCGGTCCTTTCTGGCAAGCCACAAACACCTGTCCCACATCTTCCGACCAAGGCGTCCAATGTTCGTATAATCCGACTGCACCGCCTGCCAGATCTGCATCATTGGCCAAACGATAAGCGTCTTCGTAAACGATCTTGTCATTCCTGACCAACGACAGCATAGAAGTCTCCCCCTGATCTGCCAACAACATCCACCCCCTTTCGTACACCGAAGATACAGTCACCCTGAACTGGGTGATGTATTCCACTCCGGTGTCCTCATCCGTAATCACAAACTCCGCATACATATTTGCTTTCACCGGAAGATCTTTCACCTGTTCGGTCAATTCAGCCTTATCGGAAACAGATATCCCGTCCACTTTCCAGGAATAGGTGTAATTTTCCAACTCTCCGTAAGTCCAGGTCACCGACGGGTGAATATCGAAATTTCCTCCGTCATATACCGTATAAAATTTTTCTATACCGGTCACCTCCGGGCCGGATATCCGGATATAGTCATAATGTCCCTTATCCTCATAGCATCCCTCGATCAGCCAGCCAATCGTCAGGATAAAAAATACTATCGATTTTTTCATATTATCTGCACTTTAAAAATTAACCTCTCATTGCTACTCTCATCGGGGTCCCATCTTCATCCGTAGTCGGGTGTTCCTGCAACCAATACTTGAACTTCAAAACATAAGCACGCATCTCCGAATAACTCATCGTCCCGCCATCCCGGTCCAAAGTCATATCGGACACTTTTGTCTCTTCCATAAATAACGTGTATTTTTTCGCCGACCAACTGCCCAATCCGTTCGTTTCATGCCAATCGTCCCACCATGCAGGCTGAGTCAATCTATTCGAAACAATCACCCTGTTTTTCCGGTAAGCGTTCATCCCCGGTTTGAAATCACCGTAGTCGGTCACTTCAAAAACCAATAACAGGTCTTTTGCTTTTACGTTATCGCTTTTGTTCAACTGAATTTCCAGGTATGCGACACTATCATTGGCCAACAAGACCTGTTCCTCATCCGGCATGACAAAATCCACACCGGCTTGGGCGGTACTCTCCTCAGCCCGATACCGGACACCAAACGTCCGGTTTTCTGTAGAAAGGTTGGCGATGCAATTCAATTTCAACTTCACCGTACCAGCCGACATCGTCTGGTCGTACGCAAAAGAGAAGACCGTGCTGTCTTTCGCCGCTTTGGCAAACTGGATGAAATTATCAGAAGAATAATCCGTCACATCCACTTCCGAACAGGAACATAAGATCCCAATAACTCCTATCAATAAGATTATGCTGTTTTTCATACGTTCAATATATTTAAACTTCGTCTACAATCATTCTCGTCTCGGCAAAACTTAAGCAAACCTGGCTTTGCTCTCGACTTAATTGTTTATTTCAGGTTCTTTATGTAATCTTCGGTACGGTTACCGAATTCCACTTCTGTAGCAGGCAACGGCAGGCAAAAAGTAGCAGGACTCACCTCTATCTCATCCAATCCGACCGGCAATCCCAAACGTTTGTACCAATAGAACATCTGCCCTTCGCCCAAAAATTCCCGACGAGCCTCTATAGTCAGTTCTTCCCGGAATTTTTCAGCTGAAATCGTAGCCGATATTTCCGCCCCGATTCCCCGGTTCAGCCTCAGCTCTTCCAACAAGGCAATGGCATTTTCCTTGTCCTGGTCAAAACCGCTTTCAGCCGCAATCAGGAACATTTCGGACAAACGGATCATCGGAATCTTCCCTCCTTTGTCGGATTTCACGTCGGCGTATTTGATAGATACCTCATAACCGGCCTTACCTGCCGTAACCAAATACTGACCTCTGAAATCATCTCCGGAAGGATAAAGTCTCGACACACCATCAATCTCATAGTCTGTAGTTGTACTGGCGTCATAGGAATACCACAAATCATGGATACCGGAATAGTTCAAAGCAAACAGCACCTCATTCTGCATAATGACATCCCGGGTCTTGACCGGAGCACTCAACGCACTCTCGGGAGTGAATTGGAAGTATCCGTCTCGTAAGGCCTGGATCACTTCATTGGCATAGGTATAGGCTTTCGGATCCCCCATATAATGGTACACTCTCGCCAACAACCCGGTCACTGCCCAATAATTCATCCGATAGGCACGCGCGGAAAGGAACACGTTATCCGCATCTGTCACATAATGGTTGTACATGTCCTTAAATTCGTCCTGTACCGCACGGTCTACCGGTTTCAGCAATATCCGGGCCGTATCCAGATCATGTATCAACGCCCGGACAATCTCAGTAGTTTTCTTCTGACGGTATATTTTATCCCCAAAATTATCCGCATAAGGTAAACAAAGGGCTTCTTTATCCACGTTCCACGAGGGAGCAAAGGCCCTCAGCAAGTCGAAATGCAAAAATGCCCTCAATGCCAACACCTCTCCATAAATCAAATTGTATTCTCCTTCCGGGAAAAATGACGGCGACTGCCCTTTCAAACGCTCCAACAGCACATTGCAATTGGCTATGGTATTGTAAGACTTCAACCATAGATTAGAAATCAAGTTTTGGGTGGTTCCATTGTTATAATGGTATTGGGAACATTCATACAAATTATGAGATTTGTCCCAAGAGGCATAATAATATTGGGCCAATACGTCCATAAAACCGAAAGTCATGTGAGTTCCATAGATAGAAGCGTCTGTCATGGCCGTATAAATACCATACACGGCACTTTCGTACCCTTCCG
The DNA here is from genome assembly GCF_985060555.1 of Odoribacter sp. Taxonomy (NCBI): domain Bacteria; kingdom Pseudomonadati; phylum Bacteroidota; class Bacteroidia; order Bacteroidales; family Odoribacteraceae; genus Odoribacter; species Odoribacter sp. The sequence goes on from NZ_CFKYFN010000101.1 coordinate 28,766, forward strand.
GAGTAGAAAACAGCTTGTCGGCATTGACCTGAGCTTGCGGGGTTACGTCCAACCAATTGTTACAACTGCTGGCAACGGTACAGACAAACAGGGTCACCGCTATTAATATCTTATTTTTCATAATTCTTCTTTCTTATATATTAACAAATCATATCAGAACTGTACCTGTAATCCAAAATTAAACGTCCGGGCAAAGGGATAATCCAACCCTCTCTCCCGCTTCACCGTAGAAATCCGGAACAGATCCTCCATCTGGAAAGTTAGTTTCATCCGTTCCATATACATCTTTTTAATCCATTTTTGAGGGAAAGAATAGGATAGAGACAACGACTTGAATTGCAATACATTTTCATCTTGTACAAACCGTGAAGTAACCTCCGTCCGGTCTCTGGAAGCAATGTCCTTAAAAAAGGTATGATCACCCGGTTTCTGCCATCTGCCTTTCAATACCCTTTCATCCACATTCCGGCTCAAATCAGCATCTTCTACCCGATCCACCAAAGTCTGGTTGTAGACCTGTCCGCCCAACTGATAGAGGAAGCTGACATTCAGGTTAAACCCTTTCCAGTCGGCATTCGCACCAAAAGAACCGGATACTTTCGGCTCGGTATCTCCACATACGACTTTGTTGGCCGCACTCCAATCGTATGTCAGATTGCCATTCAAGTCATAGAACAGTTCCTTACCGTTCATCGGATTGATACCCAACGACCTAACCGCATAAATAGCCGTCGTTGACTGCCCCTCTTTGAACTGCACCAACGGTTTGGCCGTTTCCAAGTCCTCACCCCACCCCTGCTCGTAATTATCCTGTTCGTCATCCACTTTCTTGTTGTAGGATTCCAAAGAATTGGAGATTTTTTTGATTATATTCTTGTTGTGTGCAATGGATCCGAATACGTTGACCACCACATCGTTTTTCCTTAACAGGTATGCTCTGGCGGAAATTTCAAACCCCTTGTTTTCCAATTCGCCTAAATTATCCCGATAGCTTTGAAACCCGGAGGAAAGCGGTAAGGTAATGCTGCTCACTAAATCTTTGGTCCGCTTGAGATAGTAGCTGGCGTTCACCGTAATCAAATCGTTCAGGAAACCGGTTTCTAAGTTGATATCGAGGGTTTTGGTCTTTTCCCACTGCAAATTGGCATTTCCCAATGTACTCATAATGGCTCCCAAACCTCCGGCATACCATTGTCCTTTATAGTAATTGTATACATCCTGAGCCTCATAGGGTTCGAAAGAGGCCTTGCCCAAGCTACCGATATTGGCGGAAACCTTAAAGCGGCTCATCACGCCCTTGCAGCTTTCCCAAAACGATTCGTTGTGGATATTCCAGCCGATACCCAAAGAACCGAAAGGTGCATATCTTTTATCGTTTCCGAATTTAGAAGAACCGTCCAGACGACCGGAGAAATCCAGCATATAGATGTTGTTGTAAGAGTAATTCACATTGAGGAAAGCACCGGCCAAACGCGACACCCCCTCCTCTCCGGACGGTACCTGATCTTTATAAGCGTTACCGAAAGAGATATAGTCCATATTCCCGGCCGGAAAACCAATGACGCTGTAAGATTCATTCTCATAACGGGATTCCTGCATATTGGCTCCTACCACCGCATTGACAAAATGATATCCGAACGCCTGGTTGTAGCTGAATACGGCATTCATCTCCAGATCGGAACTCTTCTGCCACATACTGTAAGCCTCTCCTTTTTTCAGAACTCCGTCTCCCTCTTGATAATCGTAAGTATTGTATTGGGCAGACCGCGGATCGGTAAATTGTTCCTGCTTGTCAGTGCGTTCGGAATAGGCAACCTTGGCTTTTAAGCGGAAATGATCATTGATAAACCAATCGAAATCAAAGTTATCCGTCCATGAGGTATAAGCCGTTTCATCCTTATGGTTCAGGGTCGCTTCATAAAGCGGATTCAGATAACGAGCCGTAGTCGCTACATGAGTGTCATAAGACTCTATCAATTTTCCCTCGTCATCATGCACTCTTTCATAAGGATTGGCTGCCGCATAATCGCGGAACGAACCATAGGGAGATTCTTTGGACTTGACTTTGTCCACGGTCAGTTTGTTCCGGAACAAAAGTTTATTATTCAAATTATAGGATAAAAGGAACCCCACCCCGAAACGATCACGGGAAGATTTTTTCATGACTCCCGGATTGGCCTGATAATTCAAATCGATACCATAGCGGATGCTTTTGTCTCCTCCCTCTACATACAGGGAGTGTTTATGGCCGACAGCCACTTCCAGCGGCTGGGACAACCAATAGGTATCCACCCCGCTTTTGACCCGTTTCAGACGATCGGCATAATCCATTCTCAACTTCTGTTGAGTATCCATATATTCGGATTCATAAAGTCCACCGGCCACCTCCGCTTCCAGCTTTTCCCTGGCATTCAACAGATGATAATCCGATAAATCAGGTGCACTGATAGCCACGTTCAGATTATAAGAAACCCTCAATTGGCCTTCCTGCGGAGCCTTGGTTGTCACGACCACCACTCCGTTGGCAGCTCTTGATCCGTAGATCGCTGTGGCAGAAGCGTCTTTCAAAATCGTCACACTCTCGATACGGTCCATATTCAAGTCGAAGATTTTCTCCACATCCACCTCATATCCGTCCAGAATAAAGGTTGGCAGGTTCGGATCATTTTTCAAATTGGCTTCCGACAGTCCTTCAGCACCAAATCCGGAATTTCCCCGAATCCGGAAATTCGGCATGGAGTTCGGATTAGACCCCATATCCACATTGTCTTTCAAACGGAAAGAGGGATCAAACACCTGTAAAGCACTGAGCAGGTTATTGGAAGAGACTTTTGCCAATTCATCCTTACTCACCACTACGGCATTTCCGGTAAAACTGTCCTTATTTTTAGTAAAATATCCATTTACCACCACTTCTTCCATTTCAGCCACATCTTCCTCCATCACAATATTCAGTACAGGCTGTTTCGTATATTTTACCTCCTGTTTTTTCATTCCGGTAAATGAGAACACCAGAACCATATTTTCCATCTCAGGCAACTGCATTTTAAACTTACCGTCTACATCGGTCGCCACCCCGATGGTAGTACCTTTAATAAAAACGGAAACACCCGGCAGCGGATTGCCTTCCTTGTCTTTAACGGTTCCCTGCAAATCGAGGGCAGTCTGAGGGAGAGCGCTACGGCGGTTGATGACGATGATCTGGTCCAGCAGTTCATAGCGCAAATCCGTCCCCTTCAAGCATTCATCCAAGACCTTGGAGATTTTTGCATCGGTCATCTCGATGGATACCGGTTTCAAGCCATTCAACTGTTCGTTATTATAAACGAAAGTATAACCGCACTGAGCTTCTATAAGTTGAAAGATCTCATGCAAAGCCGTCTCTTTCACCCGGATACTTACCGTGCCGGTTTGTGCGTAAGACATAGCCGATACCTGCATCATACCGGCCCAACAAAGAAATAAAATCAACTTCATTTTTCTCAAAAATTTTCCGGGAATACCCTCTTCCGGATACCACCTTTTTCGATTTTTTTTCATAAATTTGTTTTTAACAGATTAAACACCTTGTTGTTTAATTTAGCCACCGGAAAGGACCAGTTTCCGGTGGCTAGTCTTTTATTAAAATTATAATATTTGCTTTCCTCACGAAATATAGGGACGTTTATTCAGATACGATTACCGTTCGCCCAACCACACTAAAATGTACCAGGTGAGTACGTTCCAAAAATTTCAACACTTCATTAATCGTAGCATGCCGGGGAATATTGCCCGTAAAATGCAAATCTTTTACTGCCGCATTCTGGTAGAAAATTTCAAAATCATACCAACGAGACAAGATCGACATGACCTCTTCCAATCGTTTTTCACGAAATACAAATCTTCCATCCTTCCAGGCAATCTGCTCGTAGACGTCCGATTTCACTATTCTCACCCCTCCCTGATCGACATTAGCTTCAAAACCGGGAGAAAGCGAATAAGCCTTACCGGCGACATTCAATTTTACCGCGCCCTCGACCAAAGTAGTCTTAACCGCCTCATCATAAGCATGTATATTAAATGAAGTACCTAAAACCACGACCTCCACCCGATCTACCTCTACCCGGAAAGGTTTAGCTTTATTTTTAGCCACTTCGAAATACGCTTCACCGGCCAACTTCACCCTTCTTTCATCGCCTACAAAAGTGTTCGGGAATTCGAGTTTCGAATCGGAATTCAACCACACTTTCGTACCATCCGGTAAAATCAGTTGATATTCTCCTCCCCTCGGCACCACGATCCAACTTTTTTCCACCGCTACTGCTTTATCGGCCAACGAATCACCGGGCAATATCATAACTCCATCTTTTTCCTCTTTTAAAACCATCCCCTCGATTCGTTTCTCCTGCTTGTTCCCGGTATTTCCCAAGGCAATCCGTTCACCGCTTTTCAACTCGATATAAGCTTGTTTATATCCCGGACAAATGGTATCCATAGAAATAGCGGCCAATGTCGATTCCTGAGGCTGTGACACCTGAGCCCTGAAATACAACCATACCCCCAGGCATAATCCGAAGAAAACAGCTGCATAACGTGCCACCCGAATATACCACAAACGACGGGAAGAGCCGATACCCGTCTTCCGGCAAATCACTTTCCAATCGGTTTCCGTTTCTTGCCGTTGCCGATATTCCAACTTTGCAAACAATATTTTTTTATCCCTGATTCGCTGAAAAGTTTCCCGATGTTTCGGCGATTCATCCAACCATACCCGCAATTCTTCCTCTTCGGCAACACTAAGGTTGTCTTCCAAATAATTTTTGATCAGGGAAATTTTACGCTCTATTTCATCGTAATTATTCATAACGTCACAGACTTTTAGCTCTTTTAACTATAATACAATTAAAAAGGCCAAGAGAATGACAAGGAAAGTAAAAAAAGAGAAAAAAATTATCACAGTCCCAACAAGACTGTGATAATGAAAAGATTATCTAATTTATTTTTTAATGTTTTTCGGGCCCTGGCTTTATGGGTTTTCACCGTATTCACAGAAATCTGCATGATTTCAGCAATTTCGAAATTATTTTTTCCCTCCATATGGAAATATACCACTTTCCTTTGTTCCTCGGGTAATTTTTCAATTTCTTGTGCAACAATACGATGTACTTCTTCTTCAATCACTGTATCTTCGAACCCCCCTTCTTCTTCCATTTGCAGATACTCCTGAATATATTTTTCCTCGACCCGTTTACTTTTCAAGTAGTTGAAACAGCGGTTACGAACCACTTGATAAAGAAACATTTTCAGGTGTAGTTCAGATTCTATAATCATCCGGCTGTTCCACAAAACAATAAAAGCTTCCTGAACGATATCATGCATTCTTGTCTCTTCTTTTATAATCCGCACCACCCAAAGACATAATGCATGATAATATTTCTCGTAGTATTGCCGAAAAATACGTTCATCTCCCTGTTTAAATAATGTGAACCGATCTTCTTTCTCCTCTACCATAAAATAAAACATCTTACGGCCTACGAAGATAGAACAATATTTTCAACAAACACGCTCTGTTTTTCAAATTTCCTTTTGCCTACTCGATCTTCAAATCCTGTAAAACCAATCGTTCTTCGTATTGAGGTTCGGTAAACACGATACGCAAAGCCTTGATCGGAACCGTACAGATCACTTCACTGTCCCCTTCGGCATCGAACCAGCCGGAACGCATAAAACGCTCTCCATCCGTAGATATTTCGACAATAGCATGGGTAATGATATAATGGCTGGTCTGGTAAGCTCCACTCTTGATCGTTATTTTACGGCAATCCAAAGGTTTTTCGAATTCGAACAAAACGGTATCCCCGTCTTTTACCCGTCGGTTACTCCTGAAAAAAGTTTTTTCGTTTCCATCCGCCAGCAACTGGGCCGGACATTTCGGATGAGCGTCGATAGTCGTTGTCACCTTCATCTCCGGATGCAAGTACTTTTCGATACCGACAGCAATACTTCCCCAATGCGGCGTAAAAAATGTCTTAAACCGATAGTTTTCAGGTTGTTCTGTCTTTATCTCACCGGTATACAACGGAGAGAAACAGGTTGGTTCGTTACCATCGGCCGTGTAACGAATCACTGCCCCAGAGTAAGGAGCCGCTGCGGTCAATACCCCGTTCTGATAAGTAACTTCCGGGAAAGGTACCCGAAAACGAATGCCTTTCTGATACAAGCGCATATAATGACTCCTATCCAGACGTCCCTTGAAATCGGTCCATTCTCTTTGCTCCTGGGGTGTCCATCCGATTTCTGCCGTAACGCACAAACGCGGGAACATCTGATATTCACAATGCCAGGCCGGACGATCCATCATTTCCGACCAGATCGCCCCTTCTACCCCCAGCACATTTTTTCTTTCAGCCGGTTTCAGGCTATCGGGAATCAAGGGATTAAAAGCATATGCTTTCTCTGTAGGCACCATTCCTGCCCAATAATGTCCGCGTTCCAGCGGGGTCTGTCCCATATCGAAATAACAGTATTCCCCAGGCATCATCACCACCGGTAATCCCTTCCGGGCAGCAGCGATACCATGGTCCAGTCCGATCCACGAGAAGACTACCGTACCCGACGGCAGTTCTCCTCCGTCCATAATCTCACTCCAGCCTCCCATTTTCTTCCCTGCAGCTTCGACTAATTCCGCTACCCGGTGGATAAAATAATTCTGTACCTCGGCAGGTTTCTCAAAATGCTTCTCTTTCATCAATCCGGTACACCGGCGACAGTTTTCCCAATACTCCATCTCCACTTCATCCCCTCCGATATGGATATATGGACAAGGAAACAAGCCTGCTACTTCTTGCAGGATATCCCCCAGGATTTCGTATCCCCGTTCATTGGCTGCACACCAGGAATTCTGCGACAACTCGTGCTTCCCGGGATCTATATAATCACAAAGAATTTCAGGATAAGCAGCAGCTACCGCCCGGCTGTGTCCCGGCACTTCGATTTCCGGCATAATCATCACCTGCCGTTTAGCAGCATAACCGACCACTTCCCGGATCTGTTCCTGCGTATAGAAACCGCCATAACGGTAGTATCCCGAACAAAAAGTAGGCTGTAACTTTTCGTTCGGTCCCCTCCATGCACCGGTACGGGTCAGCTCCGGATATTTTTTAATCTCTATCCGCCATCCCTCATCATCCGTCAAATGCCAGTGAAGGACGTTCATCTTGTGCATAGCCAGCCAATCGATACAGTTTTTAATAAAATCTACCGAATAAACCTGACGGCATACATCCAGTGAAAATCCACGCCATCCGAACCGGGGATAATCTTCGATTTGCACTCCGGGAACGGTCCAGCTTACCGGTTGTACTTCAGTCTGAAAGATTTCGACAGGAAGCAATTGCAACAACGTCTGGATACCATAGAATATTCCTTTCTCCGAAGCCCCTTGTATACGTACCCCCTGCCCGGTAACTTCCAACCGATAGGCTTCTTCAGATAATTTCTTCAAGCTCTTATCAAGGCTTAAACGGATAGCCGGCTTGCTTTTCTCCGCTTTACTACTCACTGCTAAACGATACCCCATAGCCGGTTGAAGATAATCTGCCAACAACTCCCCACAAGTTTTCAAATCGTCATTCACCACAATGGAACAGGCGGAAGTGATATCGAACCGGCCATCGGTTTCTACTAATTTCACCGGCTTAGGTATGATATCGATGGCAGCCTCTACATGCCGCAAACTAACACAACCTAAAAACACGACTAACAGAAAAAGATTTCTTATCATAACATTCGAATTAAAGGTGATCATATATTGGATTCTGTTCTCTACATTCAGCACGCAGAAGATAAAAATAAAATATTAATTCTTGCTTATCTTTCAACAGTTCTCTCAATTCCCGCATGCCTTGCTTCAATAAAGTCTTTACTGTATTTACCGACACCCCCAATTCCTCGGCCGCCTCTTTATACATCTTCTCCTGCAACATAACCACCGTAACCACGAGACGGGTTTTATCAGGTAATTTTTCCAAGGCTCCCCGGATCAGTTCCACTGCGGAATCGTCCAAACGTTCGGCCTCTTCCAAAGCGATCTGATAATGAAGAAGATCCAGGCTTTTTACAGGCAATCTCTTCTTCTCGAGCCAGTTGATACAGGCATTTTTCACTACGGTAAACAAAAAAGTACCCAATGCCTCGGGAACGATACCGGCAAAGGTCTGCTTCGACCATAACTTTACCATTTGTTCCTGTACCAAATCTTCTGCACTCTGCAAATCATGCAAATACGATTCGGCAAATACCACTAAGGGTCTGTAATACCTTTCGAACAAGGCATCCATACCGAGCGGTTCTTTTTCCCGAAGTGTTTGCAATATCTTTGAATCTGACAACATGCCGGACATAAATGATGGACAAATATATATAATTTTAACTACAATTTATAATTTTAAAACTAGTGTAAAGCCCGATTCTGGTATAATTTATAGCAAAGCCATTGTTTCCGCTTTATTTTCCCAATAATATAAACTTAGTATAGATTTTGAAGATTAATTTCTATTTTTGCCGTAAACAAAACAGAAATATAAATGAAAACAATAATTTGTATGACGACACTTATCTTATCGATAACTTCGTGTAGCGAAAAGCAGGCCGGCAATCCTTTGTTGGAACATTTCACTACCCCTCATCAAACCCCTCCTTTCGACCGCATCGAAACCCGGCATTACGAACCGGCTTTCGACCAGGCTATCGAGGAAGCCAAGCAAGAAATTAAAGCGATTTCAACTTCGGCAGAAGCTCCGGACTTTGAAAATACCATCGTAGCGCTCGATCAGGCCGGAGAAAAACTGAGTACGATTTCTTCGATTTTTTTCAATCTAAACTCCGCCTGTACCAACGAAGAAATGCAACAGATCGCCCAACGGATTTCACCGAAACTGACTGAATACGGAAACAGTGTATACATGAATCCGGAACTTTTTGCACGGGTGAAAAAAGTATACGAATCCCGGGACCGGCAAAGTCTGACACCGGAACAATCTACTCTTCTGGAAGATACGTGGAAATCCTTTATTAAAGGAGGAGCTAATCTGGAAAACGCAGCCCAGAAAAGATTTCAGGAAATAGCTATGGAGCTATCTCAGCTGGGATTAAAATTCGACGAAAATACCCTGGCCGAAACCAACGGATTCACCCTCCACATTACCGACGAAAAAGATCTGGCAGGTCTTCCTGAAGGAGCGGTCGAAATGGCTGCGATGACGGCAAAAGAAAAAGAATTGGAAGGCTGGCTGTTCACTTTGCATGCCCCCAGTTACATTCCTTTTATGAAATATGCCGACAACCGGGAATTGCGTGAAAAAATGTACCGGGCTTATGCTTCGAGGGGAAACCGGGATAACCAATACGACAACAAAGAGGTGATCCGGAAAATGGTTGCTCTCCGTCTGGAAAAAGCACAACTATTGGGCTATCCGACCTATGCCGAATACGTACTCACCGACCGTATGGCCCAAAACACGGAGATGGTGAATACCTTCCTCGGTCAGCTGCTGGCCGCTTCTCATCCTCATGCCCTGGCCGAAAAACAGGAAGTAGAAGAATTTGCCCGGCGTCAGGGATTTAAAGGCGAATTACAACGCTGGGATTGGGCCTATTATTCCAATAAATTAAAACAGGAAAAATACGCGCTCGACGACGAAATGCTAAAACCCTATTTTAAACTGGAAAATGTACAGCAGGGGGTATTCGGATTAGCCAACAAATTGTATGGCCTTACTTTTAAAGAAGTGGACAATATCGCCAAATACCATGAAGATGTAAAAACCTTCGAAGTATACGACCGGGACGGCCGTTTTCTTGCCGTTCTCTATACGGACTTTTTCCCACGCGAAAGCAAAGGCGGTGGTGCCTGGATGACCGAATTCAGAGGCCAGCATAAAAAAGACGGGCAGGACGTACGGCCGCTGGTTTCTCTGGTGATGAACTTTACCAAACCGACAGCCAGCAAACCTTCCCTACTGACCTTCGACGAAGTGACCACTTTCCTGCACGAGTTCGGACACTCCCTTCACGGGATGTTATCCCAATGTACCTATAATTCGACCGGAGGGACCAATGTCTACCGGGATTTTGTCGAGTTACCTTCTCAGATTATGGAAAATTGGGCACTTGAAAAAGAGTGGCTGGATACCTGGGCCGTACATTACCAGACCGGAGAGAAAATTCCCCAGGAATATATCACTAAGATCCACGAAGCAGCCAACTTCCAGAGTGGTTACCAAAACGACCGCCAATTGAGTTTCGGCCTGGTCGACATGGCCTGGCATTCGGTCACCTCTCCTGTCAACGGTTCTATCCAGGCATTCGAAAATCAGGCAATGGCTCCGACCGAATCCTTTCCGCCCGTAGACAGCAGCTGTTTTTCTACCGGTTTCGGCCATATCTTCGGAGGAGGTTATGCTGCCGGCTACTACAGCTATAAATGGGCGGAAGTGTTGGATGCAGATGCTTTCTCGGTTTTCAAACAACAAGGTATTTACGACCAGGCTACCGCCGAATCTTTCCGGAAAAATATCCTGGAAAAAGGCGGTTCCGAACACCCGATGATACTTTATAAACGCTTCCGGGGCCAGGAACCGACCATCGACGCATTGCTGGAACGAAGCGGACTGAAAAGTAAATCAGAATAGGACCTTCCACTCTAAAATCAAGTACAAACTTGCTAACAGCAATATAGATATCCGACAAAATAAATAAGTGAAACCAGTCTATCTGATTTCACTTATTTTCTAAAAGGGAATTCAGGTATTCGGGAGTTATTTCAGAAATAGTTACTTTTTTGCCTTGTTCTTTCAACCGTTGAATTTGCAGATTCGTCTTCTGCAAATTCTCCGATAAAGATCTGAAAACCCTTTCAGAAACCTGAATCTCCTGCGCATTTGTCAAATCACACACGTAGGCATCGTCCACCACTTTCACATGACTATAAAAACGATACAAAGCCACAAACATCTGAGCCGAATCTTCGGCAGTTACCGAAGCTTGAATTTGAGTCCCCGGAAGAAATTTCGACATATCGACGTCTAAAAACTTGTTTGTTTTGACGTATTGTTGGCGTAAATTGATCGAACTAGTCCTTTGCTTCTTATCCTGCTCATGCGAACACGATACAAACAAAACAAAACCAAGTAGATATCCTAAATAATTTCCCGACATTTTATAAAAATAGATTAAAACGTATCAATCAATTCTATTAGAGACAAAAAAGTCAATACGGTGCCCATGTCGCGACAAAACCTACATTTATATTACCCTCTCGTTCATAATATGAGGCATCAAATTTAAAAACCCACAGAAAAGGCAATTCATGCTCGGGAACGTCAACATAAAATGGAGTTCCCATCGTATGCTGATAAGGAGGTAAAACAATATACTCTTCACCCTTTTGCAATTGTAAACATTCATAGAATGCAATAACTGGAATAGAACTATTATTCCCTATCGACACACTAATATAATTATTTCCCCAAAAAGTAAAAGTTTTACTCCCTGACGGGACACCCATAATAGTGGTTCCGAACGAAGTCTCAACTCTTGCTGTACTCGTGGTAAAAGAACTTAAAATTAAAGAAATAGCAATGACACTAATCATCGATCTTAATTTCTGAATTGTACTTTTCATAATCCATTTGGTTTAGGGAATGATCTTCCTTCAAATAATAGAGGAGGAAGATCATTCAATGTAATAATAAATTATTTATTATTCTTCCTCATCATCTTCTACAGGAGGAGGTAAAGTTGCTTTGTACTCATTGTATTTCTGACGGAATTTATTTCCAGCTGCCTGTATATCCCAATTATATTTTTTAAAGAATTCGACAATAACTTTATATTTAGCAGTTCTGGCTATACTATTGTCTAAATAATCCTTTTTGATGTTATCATAAGATTCCATAACTAAAAGACTAAGCCAATCTCCAAAATCTGTTGTAAATTTTCCAGAACCGGCTCCAGACAGGAATCCTCCGTTTTTACATAATTCATCGATTGCTTTATCATATTTTTCTTCATCACCGTCTTTTTGATATTGCTCTCTGATATTATCATAAGCTTCCCCATTATCATAAGCTTTTCCAGCCAATACAAATTCTTTGATCGGTTCATCGAAACGCTGAGCGATCATTGTCCCGAAATTTTTCCAAATCAAACCCGAAATCAGAGAATCCTGATAATAATAATCCGGGTTAGCCTCTTTAGTGACAGGCAAAGCTCCCTCCATTTGGTTCGGCCAACACAGTACAAACCGACTTCTTCCTAATTGTGCATAATCAGCCGCCCACCAACTACCATTATAGGTTTTTACAAAAAATAATTCCAACGGGAAATAAGCTTTTGCAAACTCTTTGGAAACATTGCTCAATAAGGTCTGAGAAAAAATAATCGCATTTTCACGACAAGTATCATCGATCATTGTAGCTCCCATACGGTTATTAACATCTTCATACAAATAAGCATTGGTCACTTCATGCCAATCTGTGAAATCCATTCTCACCCAAAGGCCATAATCGTTATACATTTCTTTTACCCGCGCGTCAGCATCAGCAGCAGGGGAAAACATTTCCGGAATTCCCAGACTTTCAGAAGGTTTTAGGTCATCTTCATCGCTACAACTTACCAGACTGAAGGTAGCTAACATCACCATAATTTTAAATATACCATTCATTTTCATAATCGTTCGTTTTACAATTTAACTAATCTCTTGGATTCAAAGGCATATTTGGGCTGGCATTCTGTTCCGAAATCGGAATTTGCAAGACATACCGCAAATCGCCTTGTTTCAAAACATATTCTGTTCCATTTTTATAAGCATGCCTGATCTCCGGTTTTCCGAGACGCCTCAGATCAAACCAACGCAATCCTGCATCAAAAGCAGTTTCCAAGCGACGCTCCTCCAAAATTCGCTTCAATAAATCTTCATTTGTCTTAAAATCACTCTCTTTTAAAGCAACATAATCTTTCGTACGAATCCTGCTTTTCAGCAATTCGTTCAAATCAGCAATGGCTTTACCAGGCTCCGGTTTTTCTTTCTTCATATAAGCTTCTGCCCGAGTGACATACATCTCACTCAATTCAATACCGACATAATAACAAGGTGTCCCCTGATATCCATAAAAATGGTATACCGTCGGTCCTGTTGCTGCACTATTGGGATCTGTCAGATCGAGGAACGAATCAAATATATAACGACGATAATCGAGAATTGTATCATTACGACTACACAATTCAAGCAGAGAAGGATCCGGAGCCCCCATATAACTATCGTAATAAAACATATTCCCATTGGCTTTTCCACCTACCCAAAACAAAATTTCTTTAGTGTAATCGGTATCGGTGAAACCGTAATCTCCACCGAAAGCATACCGATTTCCTTCTTCATCGATATAAGATTGCAAATTGTTCATATCGAACAAAGATTTTGTATTCATCACATCTGTAGCAGCACTGATGGCTTTCTCCCACTCTCCCATAAATAAGTAGACCCGAGCTTTAAAAGCTTGCAATGAGGTGTAATTAAACCGATAATCGGATTTAGCCATTTTTCCTGACAACAGTGTAGTGGCATTATCTAAATCCTGATTAATCTGTTCCCACACCACCTTTACAGGTTCGCGCACATTATTTTGGGAGGTCATCTGTACATCTTCTGCGGTCAAAGGCATAGGCACACCGGGTTTATCCATATTCTCGGGTGCATAATTTTCAGCATACAGGTTTATCAGATAAAAATAAGCATAAGCTCTCAAAGCATAGGCTTCTCCCTTCACAATTTCATACAATTCTTTTTCTGCTTCGGCAGGAATACGCTTCTCAAAATCATCCAATACCGAATTGGCATAAAAGATGGTTTTGTACAAAGTACCCCAATAAGGATCTGTTGTTGCCGTAGGCAACTCATGAGTAGAAGCCCAAACAAAAAAAGGTTCGTTAGATTTATCGATACCATACATTGTATTAAGGTTTGCATATACATTATCGGTTGAATATTCTGTCTTCATAAAAAATTCAGACTTGGGATAACCTCCGATAAGCAAGGATTCAAAATCCTCTATGGAAACAGGTATCATACTATTGACCGGTTTGATATCCAATAGATTATTACATCCTACAAAAGCCAGTAATAACGGAAATATCAAAATGGAATATAATAATTTTCTCATAATTACACGATTTTAAAATTGTAAGGATACTGAAAATGAATAAGAACGAGGTATTGGCAAATAAGTATTTCCAAAAGAAACATTAGCCGTACGTGCATCCGAATATTTCATCTGGGAACCCGTAGCTTCCGGATCCTGCCCTTTCAGTTTACGGTTATGCCAAGCATGCAGATTGTTTCCCTGAATCATGAAACGAATATTCTGAATCCCCTTAGCTCTCATCTTATCTGAAAATAAATCATAACTCAATGATAAGTTTTGCAAGCGGACAAAGTCACCTTTCACTGTTCTCAAATCGCTATTATCATACATCTTAGCATTATAAGGACTTCCTCCGGTTACTTCAGGCGCCCATTCATCTGTTTCCAATACGGGAACATCCGTATGAACTTCGTCTCCGGGTTTCCTCCAACGATTCGCCCATTCTTTAGACATATTTTTGGTAGGATCAGGGAAACCGAAAGCATATCCTTCACTCAGATTCCGTAAACGAATCACATTACCGAAACTACCGATGAATAAAGCCGACAAGGTGAAGTTTTTATAATAAAAGCTGTTGGTAAAACCTCCCTGTAAAAGCGGTTGGGTCGTTCCGGAATATTTTAACCCTTCCACTTTATTCATTCCATACAATACTTTTTCATCTTTATCATTATAAAAAGTCGCCCGTCCATCTTCATTCAGTCCGGCATAACGATAGGACCACAAACCGTTAATCGGTTTTCCGATAACAGCTGCCGACTCATAACTTGATCGGTTAGCATTCGTTAAAGTTCCTACTGTCGGTTTCGAATATACATCCGTCACTTCATTTTTATTGTATCCGAAATTCAAATTGGTCGTCCAACGGAACTGGTCTGTATCGATATTGATCGTATTGATAGAAAATTCTACCCCGCTATTTTTCATTGCCGCCCAATTGACAGAAACTGTATTAAAACCGGTAACCTGGGATACTTCTTTCGTACCTAACAAATCCACTCCTTTTTTATAGTAATATTCAAGAGTACCGTAGATTCTCCGTTTCAAAAATCCGAATTCCAAAGCAATATTGGATGTATAATTTTTTTCCCACTTCAAACCCGGATTTTTCGGGGCACTAATGGTCAGATAACCTTCGGGATTTATCCCATCGGAAGTAGCCACTCGAGTTATCAGATCAGAATAAGCCTGTGAAGCAACATTTCCCTGACTACCATAAGAGCCGCGCAAAGTAAGATAACTTAGCCATTCTTTATCTTTCAGGAAATTCTCTTCTTTCATCTGATAATTGAATCCCACCGACCACAAAGGTTGGAATAAATCGTTGGTTTTAATACCGAAACGATTAGAGCCATCCGTACGTGCATTGACACTAATTGTATAACGATTCATCAATGTATACCCTAACGCTCCAAAATAAGAAACAGCAGCTGTACGATCAAGATTTTCATTCCAATAAGGGGTACCTACATGTTTTATCAAGTCCCATTGCGGCACCATTTGATGTCCCCGTTCATGCGTATACCCATAAACGGTATTTTTCAATTCTTCCCGTTTAGAAGTACGGATTTCCGCACCGATCATAATATCGATCCGGTGGATATCTTTAATCATGGGCATATAAGAGAGCTGATTCCGGAAAGTAATCGAACTGGCATTTACATCATTATCTCCCCGATATCCTCCATCTTTCCAAATATACACCGGATAATATCCATCCAGCTGATATACGTTTTCTTTTCTTTGTCTTACAAAATAACTATCTGAGGTTGCAACATCCGTATCTCTTGTGTTTTGTTTGTTAAAAGAAAACAAACTGGTAAATATCAGATCGGGGAACAATCGCCACTCAAAATCCAAATTACCGGTCACTCCGAAATTCTTAGAGTTTCTCCAACCTTTATCCCGATTTTCCAAGAAATTGTATTTCACACCGTTATAATACATATAATTATAATCACCGTTTTCGTCATAAGCTTTTTGAGCACGGGTCGTATAAATAGCCCATTCATAAGGATTTTCCCATGAGTCAACAGCAAAAAAACTTTTATTATCCCGCATCGAAGCATTCAAAGAAGCACCTAAACGGATATTCTCCCTGAGGTAAGTATTCACCTTTACCAAACCGGTATAAACCTGCTGTCCTACTTCCTTGGCCGTATGTTGTTCGTCCATATAACTACCGGAGACATAAAAAGTAGTCTTTTCATTACCCCCCGAAATACTCAAGCTATGCCGATGAGTAATAGCATTTCGGAATAAATATTTAAACCAATCGGTATTCACCGTTTCCAGTTCCTTTACTTTATCTTCAAATTGGCTCCAGGTCAATTTACGATCGTGTACATCTACAAAATAGCGTTCAAAATCCGAGCAAGTACCGTATTCATTGGCTTTAGCAGAAGAAGTATTCAACACTCCTCTTTGGATCATCTCCATATTGACGTCGATCCGTTCCTTGGAATTCATCATATAAGCATCTTTCAGTTCCGGACGCATCCCTACATGTACACTCCCGTTATAGGTTATTCGGGTTTTACCCACATTTCCTTTCTTCGAAGTGATCACAATCACACCGTTAGCGGCCCGAGTACCGTAAATAGCAGTAGCAGCAGCATCTTTCAGTACGCTGATGGATTCGATATCGTCGACATTTACGCCGCCGATACCGGAAGCGATCAGGTTACGGTTAGTCAGTATATCATCCACCGTCGCGTCTACCGGATCATCCAGAATCACACCGTCTACCACCCACAAAGGCTGTACATTCCCGCTGATAGTCGACGTACCCCGGATTCGGATCTGAGGCACAGCACCCGGAGCTCCGGAAGTGCTCATAATGGTCATACCGGGTACTTGTCCTTGCAAAAGTTTATCGATATTCGGTTGATTCACCGTTTTCAGGGTTTCCATATCTACGGTAGTAATGGAAGAAGTCAGTTTCCGGCGCTCGATTTTCTGGTAACCGGTGACAACTACTTCATCCATTTCGCTCAGCTCTTCTTCGAGGACGACATCGAGTTCTTTTTGTCCGGCATAATTCACCTCCTTCGTTTTCATACCGATAAAAGAGAAGCTCAGGACCATTCCATCGATTTTAGGAATTTCTAATTTATAAGTCCCGTTTACATCAGTTGCAACTCCCAAAGAAGTTCCTTTCACAAGCACCGAAACACCCGGCAGGGGGTTACCGGCTTTATCCGTCACTTTCCCGGATAAGACTATACTGTTCTGCTGAGCAGCAGCGGCTTTAAAAATGGTGATAAACTCTGCATTTTTTTCGAAAGTCAATCCTTTATCCGCCAGAATTTCTCTCAACACATTGTCTAAAGTCACATTTTCAAAGGTAGCTTTCACCTTTGCATTTTTATCCAGCATATCGTCACTGTACATGACGATACAGCCGGTTTGCTTCCGGATTTCTTCGAACAGGTGCTTATAGGTCGTTTCTCCCAGTTTTACATTCACCCGATATTGTGAAAGTACACTGGCACGACCACCTAAAACAAATAAGCACACAAAAATTACGGTTAAACGCATAACTAAAAAAGTGTTTCGAAGCACATTTCCTATCGGTTTTGTGCCCATACAACGATTTTTTTCCATAAATTTGTAAACATATTTTTATTAAACATCAATCAGAGGGTCGGTTAGTGGTTACGACACCAGCCGGCTCTTTTTATCTTATCGGTTATAAACCCTGACCACATTTTCCTTGACTTCAAAGCGCACATCCGAAGTCTTCTCGATAAAGTCGAGCATAAACTGCAGGCTATTATTCCGTTTGATCGCTCCGGTAAATTTTTTCTGCCCGCTAGCTGCATGGATAAAAAAGAAATCCACATCATACCAGCGACTTAATTCGACAGCCAGATCCTCGAGTTTCATCCCTTCGAAATCGAAAAGGCCGTCTTTCCAGGAAGCGTAACGACCGGCATTTACCTCCCTGCAATTCATTTCTTTAGAGACATTGTCCACTTGTACTTGCTGCCCCGGTTTTATATATTGATTCCGGCCGGCAGCTTCCACCACAACAGCTCCTTTCAATAGGGTGATTTCAGTGTGTCGTTCGTCCGGATAGGCCATAACATTGAAGGAAGTTCCCAACACCGTTGTCTGTGCGTTAGGAGTATGCACGATAAAAGGCCGGAGCGAATCCTTTACCACCTCGAAAAAAGCTTCTCCGGTAATAAATACTTCCCGTTTGTCCGGTCCGAAAACAACCGGATATTTGATCTCGCTTTCGGCATTAATCCACACTTTCGTACCGTCGGACAAGGTCATAACGTATTCTCCGGCACGTGGAACACTTAACAAATGGTATTCCAACGCCTTTACTATAGTATCTTTAGCCCGGTACACTAAACCGGCCATCGAATCCCCGGTTACCTGTACAATTCCTAAATCCTTATCGACCGCACTCCCCGAGACCAGTTCGACCTGTTTTCCGTCTGCTAAAGTCAGGATTGCTTTTTTCTCCTCGCTATTTATTTGTTCAACAACCTTTTGTGGGCATACTTCCGGCTGTTTATCGGAATGCAACAGCCAATAAGCCCCGATACAAATCAAAAAAAGTGCAGCCACCCCGGACAATAGTTTTCTTTTTCTGAAAACTATCGTTTTTCTATCGTTTTGTCCCTTGACCTGCTTTATTGCCCGGGATACATCGATCTTCTTCCATTCCCCGGCATAATATAGCCGATAATAAACAGCACAATATTTCCGGTAAATTTCTAAATGCCCTTCATTCTCTTCCAGCCAGCAACGTACTGCCCGTTCCTGTTCATCCGTCGCCTTTCCCTGCAATAGCAATGGAATCAATGATATAATCTCTTCCTCTCCCATTAAAAACGATCAATTCTTTGGACGAAGAAAACGGATAAAACAGAATAAACGGATAAAACTGCCGGATGGTAAAATGAGGAACGTATTTTCGATATAAAAGATTGATCAAAAAGAATTTAAGATAGTGGGCTATAATCGGGAAAAGGAAGTATAAATCCAAAATAATATACGAACGATTCTCCATATTTTAACAATAAAAAACGATCGTTTTTTATTGTCTCTATAAGAGAAACAGATTTTTTGTAAAGAAGGGTGAATGAAGAAGATATTTTTTTCTATTTTTAGGAAATAGTACACAGTTATCAGAGATAACTTTTAGAAATATTATACGGTTCAGTAAATTTATAGGTAGATTTATTTCGTTGCTTATTCGTCTCCGGTGATCGGAATTGGCGACCCGGTCTTGATTTGAGAAATAACATTCTATCTGGAAATAATCCGGATGATCCGGTTTCTTATTGCTGTAAATTTCTGTTTGTTTTTCTTTGCCGGTTAGCTCTGCCGTTAGATGAAGGGTTTTATGCCGGAAGACCATTGGAGCGGGAACGAGTGTCCGGTTAGGGTTTCCGAACGCCCGACCGGTGGTGTCTGACGAACGCAGTGAGGAGTTCCGCCGGTCAGTGAAGGAAAGCCTTAACGGACCGGTCCAGGCGAACCGGTCTGACGGCATAAAAACCGAAATCGGAATAGAAAGAAAAAAATTAAACCTACATTTTTTAACTCATAAAATCAGGCAAAAACCAAACGATAGACTTTTACCTGCTTAAGATGCCTTGGTCCGATAACCGGCTACTTTTGCTTATGCTTTTGAAAGTGAATCCAGCAGCGTAATAATTTCCGTAGAAGACGGTCGGGGAGCATAGGCATCGATGATCTTCTGCTCTTTATCCACCAAAATAAAACGGGGAATATAAAACAACTGCCATCCCTCTGCCAACTCCATATCGACAGAATTATATTGTGTCAACGGACTATTTTTGTGAGCGATATAGCTTTCCCAGGCTTCTTTCTGCTCATCCCGGGAAATCTGTAAAAATTCGATATCCGGATATTTCTCACTCAGGGCTGTAAAAGCCGGTGACTCTTGTATACAAGGTCCACACCAGGTAGCCCATAAATCGATATAAATCAACTTACCTCTGAAATCACTCAATTTCTTCTCATTCCCATCCACATCCGTCATTTTAAAATCAGGTGCCGGTTGACCGGGTAATAAACGGGCCGCTTGTTCCAGCTTCTTTTGCAACTCTACAGCAAAATCGGCCTGTTGCATCCGATTACCGACCGTGCGGATATCGTCGACAACCTGTAAGTTCAGATCATGTCTTAAAGCCGATACCTTCTCAAACCCCTGATACAATTCCTCACAACGGGGACTCATCCGATAATCTTCAAAATAACTTCTGTATTCCGGATCTTCCCGGTAAAACAGAATATTCCGCACGACAGCCACCTCCAGAAAGCGGTCTTCGTTCAAGTAGTTCAATTTCTCTTTTACCTCAGACAAAGCTTCTGCGCGATAAGTCTTTTGTAACTCCCTGGTTTCCTCCCTGCTTTTCCCCCGAAATTCATCGGCATACGATGCATAATACAAATAACTATTGATCACATCGGCATAGATACGTCCTTTTTCCAACGCTTTAAATTCCTCAGATACATTTTGCAAAGCCTCCAGCTGTTTTTCCCTTACTTGCGCCAGCGAACCGATCAGTTTCCGGGTTTCACGGAAATCGGCCTTTACATTCGATCCCCCTTCCAGATAAGACCCTCCTTTGGGAAATAATCGCTCTTTCATATAGGTATTTGCCTCGGCACCCACTCCCTCAAAACGGGCCTGCCGGTTGTCGGTCGTGATATACATCTTCAGCTCATCGCCGGGAGTCAGGTAAAGCGTATTCCGGCTAATCGAGTAATATTCCGGTTTTTCCAATGGTAAAACCGTATCGAAATGTCCTTCCGCATCGGTATACAAGATGATATCACGGCTATCTCCTATCAAAGAAGCTGCGCCATCATACCGCATAATCACACCGGCACGTCCCATGTCGACCAATTGCCCGCTCAAGTGAACCGTATTCTTCACCGGTTGCTGACAACCGCAAAGACAGACAATCCCTAAAATTAATCCGTATTTCATAAATGCTGAGTTAAAACAGGAACAACGGATAAAACAGGCACAACGATAAAGAAAGTTTTTATCTGTTTTCACTGTTTTATCCGTTTTCACTAATTAACTGTCAAATAAACATAATATCTTTGATACTGCCAAATCCTTCGTGTACTTGTTCGGAAGGGAAAGTACCGTTCTTATCTACCCTACCCGAAGAGTTGAGGTTCAATACCACAAATTCGCCTTTTCCGTTCGGCAAATTGAAAGCAATCCCTAAGCTACGGAATACAGAATGTCCGTAATCCGAGAAAGTGTCGTTATAATCTGTCTCTCTTTTAGAACCGACGTCTTTCCGGGCAAAACGCATGATTTCTACCTTAGCAGTCGGATCCGGATGTTGATAAATCAGGGTCGAAGTACCGCCTGCCCCGAAATCCAGCCGATAGATTTTATTATCGACTGCATAAAACAGCAAACGGTTGAACGAGCAACTGGAAGCCATCGGCGTATTGACCTCTATACCCGAGGACAATGGGAAAGCAGCATAGTAAGTGAAAGGATAATCCTCTTCATCGCTTCCCCACAACGGATAACCGTGAAATTCATATACATAAGCATAGTTGATCGTCTTATTGATCGTAAAAGCATAGGCAGCCACCCGGGCCTGAGGAGCTCTCATAGACGAACCATACCAATAACCGGTTCCCATATAGACCATCTCCTGATTGGCATCGATCTGATTCAAATCGATGCCGGGAATATTGTTTTCGTCCTTTTTCACAAAATCCATCGTACAATAATTCTCACTGGCCTCGTCGAAACTGGCATATTGCATATTCGAACTATTATCATTCCGGAAATGCAGGAAACGGTGGCCTTTGCTATCGTATACCAGAGAAGTCCAGCCGACACAAGTACCGTGTGTAATATTGTAATCTCCCAATACCTGGGGCGACGGATTCACCCGGTAAAGTTTGGATTCATAGGCAGATCCCTGAAACAACGATCCGTTGCAAATACAAATCCGGCCGTACATCTCACCTTCACAAGCACCTACTTTAGTCACATCGAAATACGGAGCATGATTCGGGAAAACATAACGCGGGACACTATCGTACAGCATAAATCCTTTATCCTGCATCAAAATTCCCGACTCTTCGGGATTATCGGTGAAGCAATAAAATAAAGTCGTCGGACTGTACTGGGGATTATAAAAAGCATTGAAATAGTTAGCAGATCCCAGGCGTACCGGTTTGCCTTTCAAATGTTGTCCTCTTTCTTTGAAATACACATCTTCGCTGACCTCCATCCGATCGCCGATATATTCCACCGCTCCCAGTCCTGTTTGTCCCTCTTTGGAATGTAACACCATCCAGGCCCCTTCATACGGTTTGGCTACTTTCAGTTTCACCGGAAACAGATAACTTGCTCCTGTTTGGGTGTCATGGATATAAAACCGGAGATAATGATTGTAAGAGAATTTTTTATCGGCCGGATCGATCCTGATAGCGACTGTATCGGCTGTGCTGACCAGATCACCTTTAAACTGATCCGAAGCACTATTATAATACCATTCGAATTTCAGATTCGTCGTATCGGTTGCTAAAGACTGCCTGATTTCCGGACGGATCACAAAAACCGTATCGACTTTACGTACACCGTAAGTTTCTTCCAACTTCACTGCGACTTCGTTGATTGTCTTATAATCGTAATTTCCTTCATCGTCGTAACAACCGATCGCCAGAGACGATAAAAGAAACAGAAATATATAAAATAAAAATCTACTTCTCATAATTCATAAAATTTAAGCGGGATCAAAACTGATTAAATTACCATTTTCATCTTTCAGGTGATTATCCGGATTCATCGTGTTATAATATTCCAGAGCTTCCACCAATTGCGGTTTGTAGCGATTGATATACCCCGGTCCATAGGTCAGGATACTCAGGTTCATCATTTTAAGGGTCATAATCATAAACCGGGCTTTATTTTCACTGTACGGTCCGAGATAAGGGGCTATATAATTTTCCCAATCCCCCTCATATAATCCCAGCATATCGAGTGTGACCTCATCGGTAATGGTCAACTCATAATGCCGTAAAGTATCGATTCCTTCGGCTACATCCGAATTGGCATAATCGAAAACCAGATCGGCCTTATACTCTTTATGCCGTTCTGCCGGACGATTTACTACCACTTTTAAAATAGCCCGGTAAGCCGAATCTTCGATCACATAAGGATTTAAAAAGCTAACTTCGGCTTCCGGCCAACCTCCGACAGGAACCGATTTCAAAGAAACTTTCAAAGGTTGGCCGGCCGGTGCTCCCAATAACCTGATCCGAACCGTCATCGTATCACAGGAAATAGAATCTCCTTTCAGATTTTCTCCGAAATTCAGGGAAGCAGCCAAAGTGGTAGGGTCGTAAGTGTCGCTTCCATTCTTGTCCACACCGACAAAACTAACACGTGGAATATCGTTAAATTCCAGCATATCTGCATAATGGCAACCGGTAAACAGCCAGGAGCCCAGCAGGAATCCTAAAATATATTTCAAACAAGTATTCATATTCTCTTTCATTTTATTTATCCACTTTACCAAATTCTACTTCATTATCAGGAATAGAGAAACGATAGTTAGCTTCCGTCATATCGATTTTCAACGGACAATCCTGGAAAGTTTTATAAGCATGCCGTTTGTAATAATACCACAACTGACCTTCTGCATAAAATTCTTTCCGATACTCTTTCATGATATTATATTCCCGGTCATCTTTACTTTTATAGACGACATCGTCACAACCCCTGGCGGCTCTTACCTGCGACAACCAGTTGGCAGAAACCTTATCATCGCTTTCACACTCGGCCAGGATATAGTACATCTCCGACAAACGTATTAAAGGAACCGTATTCTGTACAGCACTCGAAAAAGCCCCTTTCTGCTGATATTTCAGAGAAACAGCCGATTTGGCTTCAAACGAAAATCCCTGTCCTTCGCGGTAACGCATATCATTGGCTCCATCTACACTTACATCGAACATTTTGTCCACCCGTGATCTATCCTGCAAATAATAGAAAGTACTGGAAGGAGAAACCTTAAAATCGACCTCTACCTGGTCATCGAAATCAGGTACACTGATCGAAAAGAGCAATTCGGTAGAAAAAATCCGGTCGGTAGAATTATCCATCACCAAAGCGAAATAATTATTTCCTTCTTTGTCCTTCCCATCGATCACCGCCTTGGCCATACGTGCAGCATTCTCTTTATCGCCCTTCCACAAATATACCCGGGCGGCCAAAGCCTTCACAGCGTACTGATTCATCCGCTTGAAACGGTATCTCAGGAAATCGTCCAATCCCAAAGTTTCGGTCGTAAAGCCGGAAGGGAATTCGATATACATGGGGTCTTTAACCAATAAAGCTTCGGCAGCTTCGATATCTCTGAGTATAAATCCGATCACTTCTTCTGCGGTACTGAACGACTTTTCTTCCCGGTTAAATTCCGTACGATAGGGCAGAGACAACGACGAAGGACCTGCCTGGGTATCGTAGATCGGCCCGTAAAGTCGCAACAGATCGAAATAAACAAAAGCCCGTAATCCCAAAGCTTCCCCTTTCATGATTTCATAATAATCGGGAGTAGTGAGTACCTCTTTATTCTTATCGATCCACGTCAGGAAATTATTGATATTGGCAATGACTTTATACATATTTTTCCAGATCGAATTGACATATCCTTCGGTCTTTACCGAGGGAAATTTATACCAGTCATTATCGGCAAATTTCAATTCGGGGATATCGGAACCTCCTCCCGGCTCATAGCGCTGCGCCAGAATATCCGTAATCCCGTAAGATAACTCTCTGCCATAAAGATCTTTACTGGCCAGAAGTAAATAAATACCTGTCAGATTTTCTTTGAATCCTTGTTCCGTACTGAAGAGGACATCCTCTTCAACCGCCGTCTTGGGTTTAACATCCAACCAATCCTTACAAGCCACTTGCAGCGAAGCAAGTATAAGCAAGAAACCGTATATTGCTATTTTCTTCATAATCGTTTATATTAAAATACCAGACTTAATGACATAGATACCTGACGGGAGAAAGGATAATCGATACCTCTTTCCATTTTAATCGTAGACAAGCGGACTAAATCTTCCAGATACAGGGCAACCGAAGCACTGCTCAAGCCTACTTTCCGGATAAAATCATGGTACCGCCTTTCAAACCGGTAGGAAACATTCAATGTTGAAAGGGTAAATTCATTGTTGTCCATCACGAAACGGGAACTGGCTTTGGTACTTTGTCCGTTGACATCTGTCGTCACCCCTTTGAAGAAAGTTTTATCACCCGGTTTTTTCCAGCGGTCGGTAAAAGCACGTTCGTCCACATTCATCCGCAAATTGGCATTCTCGACTTTCTCGATCAACGTGTAGTTGTACATCTGTCCACCGAATTTATAGCCACCGATCAAACTCACACTCAATCCCTTCCAGTTGAAGTTGGCTGAAAGTGTTCCTTGCAGTGTAGGTTCGGTATCTCCCAGAGGTACCTGATCGAGGGCATTCCAGTCGAAAGTACGTTTTCCATCGCGGGTCAGCAGAATTTCCCTACCCGAGGTCGGATCGATCCCGAGCGAACGTACTCCCCAGATGATCGACTGAGAATATCCCTCTACATATTTAGGCAACGGCCGGGAAGTCACTTTCTCGGCAGCTTCGGTATTCCGAACCTTCAAAGCATTGGAAATCCGGGCAATCCGGTTATCGTTGTGGCTACCGTTCAACACGATATTAAAGTTCATCTGTTTTTTCAGATTATTGTAAGGCATAATCCGAAGGGTCAGCTCATACCCTTTATTATCGATGTCTCCCAGATTATCCTTGATCGTCTCGAATCCGATAGAAGGAGCTAAAGTGAAATCGAGCAGGGTATTTTTAGTAAACTTCTTATAATATTCCACCCGTCCACTGACAAATCCCCGGAAGAAATTAAAATCCAAGCCCACGTTCCAGTTACGGGTCTGTTGCCATTTCAAATCGGGATTTCCCATAGACATCAATACCGAACCGGCGACATCCGAACTATGATACAGTTTCATCATACCGTCGTAAGAATACATCTGTAAAGACTGGTAAGGCGAAAAGCCCTGTGATCCCGTGATCCCGTAAGTTCCGCGCAATACAAACTCATCGACGAAACCGAGGCTCTTGATGAAATTTTCTTTATCCATATTCCAACGTACACCGGCCGACCAGAAAGGAGCGAAACGGTTGTTACGTCCGAATTCCGACGAACCGTCGATACGGATACTACCGTCGACTGCATACCGTTGTTTATAAGAGTAGTTTACCGTACTCACAAAACCGATCGAACGGTTCGTTCCTTCGTCTCCCGAGGTTGTCGTCAGTTCGTTCCCCAGGAACACTTCATCCATCTTATCGTTGGGAAAACCCTTGACATTTACACCGGCAGCATGGGTGTAACGCTCGTCGATATCATAACGGGCAAAAACAGACACCAGATGATCACTATTGAATACCTTATTATAACTGGCTGTCAAGCTGACATTATAATTGGTACCTTTGTTATGTGTCCAGTTATAGCTACCCCGGTCTTCCACAGCTAAACCTTCGAAATCGGTATGGCTGGACGGTTTGAACTGTTCCAGATCTTCTTCGGTTTTCGTCAAGGTGATATCGGCAGAAATACGCAGACTCTCGATCGGAGTATATTCGGCCCGGAAAGAGTTTCTCACCTGAAACTGTTTGTTCTGATCTTTCTGATGAAACTGAATATTATACATCGGATTCATCGTCGGAGTACTATAACCTCCGATATAACTGACGTACCCATCTGTAGAATAAACATGATTATCCAGCACTTTCGAAATAGCCCCGTTCTCGTCGTAAATCCGGTAATAAGGGTTCAGCATGGTATAAGTCTGAAAAGTTCCATACGGAGAGGTCCGGTCACCTACTGTAAAATCGATACTCAATTGATTGGATACCAATAATTTGTTAGTACGATAACGCAGGTCTATACTACCGCTCTTCGTATCTACCCCTGTCCCCTTCATCACTCCGGGAGCTTGATTTATACCGAAATACAATTTATAACGCAGGGTATTATCACCACCTTCCAGGTTAAAACTATGCCGGTGATTAAAAGCCGTCCGCACCGGTTGAGCGATCCAGTCGGTATTTACCCCCCGTTGTACATCGAGATACTTAGCCAGATAGAAATTCTGCAAATTACTGGCATTAGAAGCCGTATAGCGTTCGTCGTAATATCCGGCCTGACGTTCGAGTTCGAGCTTATCTGTCGCATTCAGCAGATGATAAACACTTAAATCAGGAGTCTGATATTTATAATTGCCGGAATAAGAGAACCGTAATTTTCCTTTTTCAGGAGCTTTGGTTTCTACCACAACCACTCCGTTGGAAGCCCTGGAACCATAGACAACCATGGCGGCAGCATCTTTCAGGATCGTAATACTTTCGATCCGGTCAGGGTCCAAATCGATGATCGTACTGATACCCACTCCGATAATACCGTCCAATACAAATAGAGGCTGGTTGGGACGGGTGTCGATATCTCCACGCATGATCACCACGTCCTCTCCGTCATAATTGCCCATATTAGCCTGTCCACGCATTTCGAAATCGGGTAAAGCATTGGGGTTGGATCCGGCAACGTTACTGACATTCATGCGGAATCCCGGATCGATCATACTCAAAGCACGTAAAACATTGTTGGAGGTCAGTTTTTTGATTTCTTCACCCGTAACCGTAGTGGCCGACCCGGTAAAACCTTCGATTAAATTAGTTGAAAGTTTGTAAAGTTCATAAAGTTTATAAAGTCGTTAGCCCTTGCGGAACGCTTGGTTAAGTGGCAAGGTAATACAGTACTTGGAATATTTATTATATTCTTCTGATAATCAGTGACTATGTTCTTGTTTTTATTTTTCATTCCACTTTCTTTATTCGTTTTTTAATGGAAGCAGGGGCTTCCAATCATTGTCCGTTTTCAATTTTCATTTGTCCATTTTCTTGTAGCGGATTCCAGCCAAAAGAAACGAACGTTTTTATTTTCGTAAAGAGAAACAGATTTTAAGAAAAAAAGGGTGAAAGAAAGCAGAACTTTTTTTCTTTTTTTTAAGAATAATTGAATTAACGCCGCAAACTGATCTTTTTCTCCTTTCTGCACACCGTACCATCATTCAATACTCCTTCCAGGATAAAAGTACAGTGGTCACAGGCATCATCCATAAAAAAGCGGACATGAGTAGGTTCGGAAGTTTTCAGCTTAATATTGGGATTCCAGTAAACGGTGGGACGTATATCCGTCGAATCGGCCATGGCCAGACGGACCGAGTCGACATCGTAACGGGGAATATAAAAATCTACCGGTTTCTGATACCCTAGCGGTCTGAATACAGATAAGCCTCTCTGTTTTAGCCGTTCCGGCCGGTAATCGAAATTTTCTGTAAATATCAACGCTCCATCCGGGGCTTCCTGCCCAAAATAAAAATAAGACATTCTTTCATCCAACAGGCTGATACTTAAAAACTGTTCCGGATTCATCATCATAATCCGGTCGAATTCTTCTGGAAAATCATTCAATACCAAATATAGTTTTTTGCCCCGGTAAGTGATTTCTTCCCCGATCACCATAACACCGGGAATTTCCATAAGGGCCGTACGCATATCTTTCTGTTTCATAGCAGCCAACCGGGCAGAATCCAGCATATACCGGGCCGAAGCATCATAGAAAGAATAATTTTTTTTCGGAGGAGTCCTCCTGACCAAAGCTTCGTCGAGCACATATACTTTCACGCCATGGTCGTAATAAAAATCACGGCCGAATTGCTTATAAAACTCATCTTCTCCGTTCGCTTGCCGACGTTCATACGGAATTTGAATCTCAGGCGCCAGATATACTTCCGAATCGATAATCACTTCTACCCCTTTTCTCCCTTTACTATTTCTGGCCTGTACAATGAAACCGGTATTCTCAGGGAAAGAAATTCTTTCCACCAAAAAATGCCCTGTGCTATCCGCCTGCAATACATCGAACTGCATATTTGTCGACAGCAAAGTCAATTGTGCATCTTTTGCCTCTTTTCCCCAGAAGTTTTTTACTCTCCCCGAAATAGTCTGTCCGCGTTCCATATAATAATCGAGTTGTTCAAACTCTCCGGCAGTGACAGCACCGACATCGAAACGAGTCCATCCTTGTGTCAGCAGCAAAAGATCCAGACAACGGTCCGTAGCCCGGTTTACCTCCCGGAAATAAAAGCCCGGATCTTCGATATACCCTTTCAGATCGGAATTCAGCAGCAGTTCAGAAACAATATTGTCCTGCAGGGAATCGCGCAACACGGCAGCATCGTCCGTCACAGACAGCGAAAAACGCCCCTCCCTCAGCGAATCACTGCTTAAAATAAGTTCAACATCGACCGCTTCCCGGCTCATATATCCGTCCCGATCCGTTCCGATACGAAGATCCGTTTTTTCCGGATGACGGATAAAACATAACCTTTGGCTATAGATCCGGCAACGATAATCCATAAGACACAAATGCAATATTCCCTCCTCAAATCTAACATGTACTGATAATCAGTGATTTACGAAAGTATTGGTACAAAATTGGAACACCATAAGCATCTTGGATGTTGTCCCTCAATAACTATCGATAAGCATCCGTGCGATGCTCTTCCTATTCTTCTTTGTCCTTATCTCTGTATTTCTTTCTTTTGTTGGTGCAAAGGTACAAAAAATTCTTTATCCAAGAGTATTTTTATTGGATTAATGTGGATTTATAGAAAAAAGACATCCAATACTAACTCTTATTAGGTCTAATACAGAATCTTTTCAATCCTCGCATCACACGTGTAAAAAACATACGTATCTTATATTGGGGGGTATCTGTTTTGATGAACATTTTCTTCATCTGTTCGCCTCCTTCTGGACTGACAGCAGTAATTCTCAATGGGAAATCGGCTAATGAAAATTCACGTCTATCATTGAAAACATTTGCGAATGAATTTCTTCCAAGAATGCGTTTTTGATAATAACACCTGAGAATATATGTCGTCCACTCACGTATATTACTTACGTTGAATGAAAGAATTTTGCCATCTACCTTTATAGCAACATTACCAAACTCTTTGACCCCTGTTTCTGAAAATTCACTTAGTAGTGGAATGGTTCTTACAATATTTGCATCTGACGCCATTCTTCCAGTATGTAGGAACTTTGATCTATATGAATATAGTTTATGAAACACCTTACCAAGATCGTCACCCAAAAATTCCGCAGACAAATTGCGGACTCTATTTGCAATTTTATAAATAACAGCACCACATTCTTTACATGTTTCATGATGCCCCTCTGTTGCTGTAGCACATTCTACTGCTGATAAATACGACATCAGTGCTGAAGTCATATATTCCACCTTATTCCGTTGGTCTCTTTTAGTTAATCCTATAGTTCCAAATGGAATACCAGCAATAGCTACATCTCCCATTCTTAATTCGGTTTCAATACCAATTTGAACATGCTTGCATGAAGAGATAAAAAATTTTTCAATCTCGCTTCTCTTTTCGAAACGTCCTATTGACAATAATCTCTTACCTATAAAATTATATGCATAGCTTGAAATGCAAATTTTCCAGTTATCTATCGCTGGATAATAATCTACATAGTCATCTATAAATGGGCTTGATGATTTACTTTCTGGTAATAGTTCATTTTCTCTCACAGAGAACTCTTCAAACGAACAGTAGATATTTGTTTCAACAGTAAGAAATGCACATAATTCATACAATCTTTCAAGTGCTTGCTGCTCTGCTTCAAATTTATCTATAGCATCCACATAAAAGAAGAAATCAAAACCGCCATCACGGGGAATGATACTAAAATTGCTTGCATGATACTCTGCGAAACGAATTCTTTTTAATTTCGCAAATACATTAGCTTTACATAAAAAAAGCTTAGTTTTATCAATACAGGCTCTAGCATCATTGATTAAAAGTGTTAATCTCTTTATTTCTTCATGTTTGAGTTTTGATGTAGGACGCATTACTAACAAAGAGTCAATATCTCCTTTCTTATGGTACTCCAAAGCGAAGTATAATTCACCTATGCTCGTCTGACAAAACCCCAAAACTGAGACCGAAGTTTTTTTCCCAACGTACTTCCCTGGAAAATAAGCCCAAGGAGCTCTATCTACACAATGTTTGGGGCAAATATGTGTATTCACTTGGTTCCACAATGAAACCAAAAATTTATTTGACTCAATATAGCCAGATGATTTTACTGGTATTTTTTCAAAATCTTTCTCTGTATCAGCAAACATTGGAGTTTGTGTCAACTCGTAAGGATGTGTATATGAAATAATCATTATAGTTGCCTATGTTCTCTTTTAGTAATAATGGGGAACCGTTAGTTCTTTCAATCATTCTTTGTAACTATATTCTTCAGAACCACTAAATCAGCTTCCACGCCCTCCTTTGACACCAATGAATCCTTGGGCAGCACGGAGTAGTTTTTGGCAATATTCTCCTTCTTTCCACTGAACCATTCGCAGAATGCTGTTTGGAGGAAAGAGTCACCATCAAGGTTGTCTTTCCCGTTATACTTTATTATATTGGTGACGAACTGCTTCAACTCGGCATTGCGCAGTTTCTTGTTCAATGGGATGTATAAATCCTTATTGGCTACCACCTGTCCTGTCTCAATAAATAGTTTCACACTGTCACATACTTTCTCTACATTTTCTACAGAAGTGCCAGCCAAGGAGAATACCAGCATGGTATATTCTTCTGTTTTAGCCAGTCGCCTCTTTTGCTCTTCTTCCTGACATCGCTTGATTTCAGCTTCAAGGTTGAGCAGATGCTCCCGTCTTTCCAGCACATCAGAAACATTTGCAGACAGGACATTGATTTCTTGAATACGTTCTTCGTTTTCCTTGGCAATATTCTGCTTAATTTCTGCCACTCGTTGATCCACCAACTTTTGAACAACTTCTGGAAGACGGTCTTGAATCTCTCTAATGACTGCATCTGTGTTGCCTTCTGGCAAACGCTTCACATTTTCTATGAAAGGAGTTAATTCTTGTTCCAGCATATCCTCTTGCTTAGTAGAAGCCTCTTCTGCTCTTTGTAGAGCGAGAATCACATCAAGATAATCCTTTCGTTTCTCTATCTTAATTTGATAGAAGCTAGTAAAGACGAGAACTACAATTTTATAAAGAAGTACAATTGTGGCACAAATATAGAAATAAGGCATGTACGACAGCAATTCTTTCTCAACCTTATCAAGATTGACAAAAGCACCAATAATCATCATAGCCAGGGCTGCAACTATTGCCAGTGCTGCAATTCCATATACTATCTTTTCTATTATTTTGAAAAACTTTACCATATCTCTGCTTTCTATTATCACCTATATAGAAACCATTTGCCATATTATTCCTTCTTGTTAAGGATTACCCATTTGCCTTCCTTACGACCACCTTCACGTATTATGATTCCAGCAGCTTGTAGCTGAGAGACATACCGTTGCAAAGTCCTGAACTTAATACCAGTTTTTTGCGCCAGTTCGCTCGTTGTGATATATGGGTCAAATAACATTTCTTTTACGATAACCTCTTGAACTTCAGTTAGTTCTTTTACGCCATCTTTTACGCCATCTTTTACGCCATCTTTGGTAACTTTGCCATCATTAGTTACGCCTAAATCCATCGTTGTTTCCTTACTGGTAAAGTAAGGATGGCAAGGAATGTCAATAAGAAAATAGGTTCTCTCTTCATCCGTTTCAATCTTTGCAGCTGGAGATCCATTGCCCTGTAGTTCGTCCTGAATAGTAGGGATGCCAGTAGCTCGGCCTTCTGTGAGGTCTAATTCTTTCAGGAACTCTCCCAATCTGCGGTTGCGATAACGACGTGAACGTAGCGATATACCTTTTTGGACTGCCTCCATCGGAATTGTATGGTTTGGGCCAGAAAAACTCAGAATCGAAATACGTTCAGGTTCCACAGTTATCTCAACTGGTTCCCGAATCGTCCAGTCTCTATGATACAAACTATTGACAACAGCTTCTTCCAGAGCCTGATAGGGATAGTTGAAGAATGTTATGGATTGTGCCCTGTCCTTGGGCTTGATAATCTGTTTCTTGATGATGTTGATGTTCAGATAGCTTAACGTTTTCTCTATCATCTGCGGTACACTGCCCCTGATGGGTTCCACCTCTATCAAGTTATTGGGATTCTTTTCTCTACCTTCAGGGAAAAGAACTATATCTATCTGCGCTTGACGGAAGAAGCGGTCTGGGCGTTCTGAGAACATCATTGCTGCTACATTCTTGATACGCCATCCTTCTGGCACAGCCTCTAATAAGTCCATCTGCTCCAGCACATCCTCCATGTGGTCTGTCAACGAAATGTCTGCAAGACTACTCTTGACCTTTACAAGATAATCATGCAAAAGCAATGGCGATAAATCCGTCAGCTTGATGTCATCGTTTCCACGGTCATCAAAGGGCATACGATTTGCAAGGTTTATCAATTCACGCTCGTATTCGTCTTTTGGAATGATACTGCTACTATTGTAGCGGATGTAGTAGTTATACGTCTTCTGCTTAGCAGTTATCTGGTCAGGCACCTTGTATGGTCTGCGCTCACCTGGAGAGACCTTGATTACAAGAATCGTCTTTCCGTCAGCTACCTCTATATACAATCGGGGCTGATAGTATGGGCGTATCAGGTTATTGAACCCGACCATATCTTTCTCGATAGGTTCTATCTGGTTAGGGTCAATGCCTGTAACGGGCCTTATGGCATGGCCGTTCTCTTCTTTTACTCCCACCACGATATAGCCGCCACCTGTTTCGTCAAAGTCATTGGCGAAAGCACAGATAGTACGGTATATAGCATCAGGGTTCCAACCTGTCTTGTATTCTATACGGTCACCTTCTACTGCTCGTCCGCTCAGAAGTTCTTCTATGTTGATTGGTAGTCTCATATTTCCTGTTGTCTATTTATCGTTCTTTCGTTGACCAAAGCAAATCCTTCACATCAACATTGAGGCTTCTGGCGATTTCCACCAAAGTCTCCAAGCTGGGTTGTGATGCATTGGTACACCATTTGCTCACCGAAGCAGGATCTTTTCCTAACTGCTCAGCCAGCCACTTATTTGTTCTCTTTTGTTCGGCTAAAACCACCTTTAGCCGATTGATGTCCTGTGCCATTATGCCTATTTATCGTTGTTTATGATGCAAAGGTACTGGTTTTCTCTGAAATAACCACATATTTTTATGGTTTTCTGCTTCTTTATTTGCGTTTTAGATAGATTTAAGAGCGTATTACTCATATTACTTGTATTATTCATATTATTTAAGCCATCCATATTTGTTCTTGTTATGTTGGCAACGCTCTCCACTTGTACACAACTGGAGAGAGATAGCATCACCTACCGCCTACAGTCAGGCAGTAAGCAGTATATCACTTAATGTGACAAGCTGGGACGCAAGCCCGGCTCAAAGAAATCAGCCGACCAAAAGAAAGAAGAATACAGGGAAGCCATTTCCCTTTTGAAGAAAGACTATGCCATCAGGGACGTGGGAAAGTCGTCAGAAAAAGGCATCAGCACTATTCAACGTGTGAAAAAGGAGTGTTGCTGAATACATTAACCAATAGTTCCAATGTTCATGTGTCGCCAGACAAATAGTTATAGCACAAATAAGCCAAAAAGGTAAGGAAAAGATAAGGTCAAGGTGGTATTTTGACGCAAAAAAGGGGGCAAAAACGCTATCTTCACCTTATTTAATAAGTAAACCTTCACTTTTTTGAGGGAATTTGAGTACCTTTGTGCCATATTCCCATAATATACTCTTATCGGAAGTTGCATATGGATAATATACTGGCACTGTCTGAAGAAGACATAAAACTACGTAAATGTATGACATTTTATGGAATTTACACTACTTTTGTGGACTTAATCATACGAAATCTATCTTGGCAGATCTGTTTCCCAATTATACCGAAGAAAAACAAAGCATCCGCAAGTTCTTCAGGAGCTATGTTTACCCGGCTATGTTCAACATGGTGGTCATGGCCTTGTACAACATAGTCGACCGGATATTCATCGGGCAGGGAGCCGGCGCTTTGGCTATCTGCGGACTGGCCCTGACGCTTCCTTGTGTTTCTTTGTTGAGTACCGTCGGCACCCTGACCGGAGTCGGAGCTGCTGCCCGCATTTCCACTTCGATTTCTTTAGGCAACCGTTCCCTGGCCTGCCGTATCCTGGGAAATGCCACTGTATTGAATATCCTGTTATCTACGATTCTGATCGTTTACTCCCTGTATCATCTGGACTTTATCCTGGATATCTTCGGAGGAAGCGGGCAAACTATCCCCTATGCCCGTAAATACATGTCTATTCTGATCCCGGCCAGCTTGCTGACGAATCTGAATTTCACCTATTGCCATGCCATCCGTGCCTCCGGTTTTTCCCGCAAATCGATGACCATCGTCTTCGCGGGAGTGATTGCCAATATTATCCTGGACCCGATCTTCATTTTCGGTTTCGGCCTGGGCATTGAAGGAGCAGCCATTGCAACAGCCCTATCTATGTGCATCAGCTCAGTATTGGTGATCCGTCATTTCAGAAGTCCGTCCAATATCCTGAAACTCCAAAGTAAATGTTTCTCTCCCCGGTTTCCGATCTTAGTTTCCATCGTCGGAATCGGTATGGCCGCTTTTATCATGAACATCACCACAGGTATGGTGAATATCATTATGAACCGCTATCTGGAAAACAACGGAGGAGATTACGCTATCGGAGCCTATGGGATCATCAGTAGTTATTCCATCCAGGTCTCTATGTTGCTCATGGGAATATGCCAGGGCATGCAGTCTGTCATCGGTTATTTTTATGCAGCGGGCCATCGGCAGATGACGCTCCATATCCTGCGGAAAGCCATCCGTACGGGAAGTCTGATCGCCTGTTGCGGCTTTATAATCGGCGAAGCATTCGCTCCCTGGTTGGTCAAAGCCTTTACTTCCGATCCGACTCTGCTACAACTCAGCGAAGAGGGGCTGCGGTATACTTTTCTCGCCATGCCCCTGTTAGGGTTTCAACTGATCGTCACCAGCTATTTCCAGTCGATCCGGCAGGCACCTAAAGCCATCACCATGAATATTTCCCGTCAATTCTTATTTCTGATCCCGGCCCTGGGACTGTTTTCACACTGGTGGGGACTGACAGGCATCTGGCTGGCCATCCCCTTCGCCGACCTGATGGCCACACTGATCGCCCTCTTTTTCTTATGGCGGACCAACCGGAAAGCGGATTAATGGATCAGTTCGTATACATTCATTTCCTCCCCCACTACCCAAACCAGATCGCCGGCTTCGAACACCGTATCGGCATCCGGATTTCTTAACGAGGCCGTTCCCCGTTCCACACCCACTACGACACATTTGTGTTTGTCCCGGATTCCGGAATCCCGGATACTCTTCCCGTTAAAAGGAGAATCTTCGGTGACCACAAACTGTTTCAGGCATACTTCGCTCTGTGTCAGGTCTGAATCCATCGGTGGCAAGGTCATGGACTGCAGTTTATTCCCAAAACGTTCCAGCTGCTCGTCACTACCGATCACCTGCACCCGGTCTTGTGGAAACAAGCGTTCTTTACCACCCGGAATATTGATACAACTCTGTCCCCTGAAAACAGCGACGACCATCACCCCGAAACGACTTCCCAAAGCCAGATCGGCCAACGTATATCCGGCCCACAACGATTCGGACGGAATTATAAAATCGGCCATATGTAAATCCCGTGACAGCAGATGTCCGGCAAATTTCGGAGGCAGCCGTGTTCCGGCATGCCGGGCATACACCTCTCTTACCCGGAAATTCCGCAAAAAATGCCGTTCGATCTGGATAGACTGCTTTTTCAGGTAACGGGAATAAAACATCCCGGCCACCAACACGCAAGCCACTCCCAGCAACAAAGCGATAGAAGCTTTAAAAAGCGACACGATCACCACCATGACATACAATATCGCTATCACGAAACGGAATATGACCAGCGACACCAAATAAGCCCGGCTAAAATATCCATCGTTCCACAGGGTTTGAAACTCGGCCGAATGGTTTTTCTTGGCTACGATAGCCCGCAAAAAAGGTGCGATCAATAACAAAATCAGAACGGCACACAACAACCCTCCCCAAAAGCCGGGCAGCGATCCCCGGATCAAGGGCACCAGAAATTGAAACGAGAGAATCAGAATAGCGATGATGATCACCGAATAAATTACCATTATCCGGATCAGCGAGGTCAGTAAACGCTTCCAGTTACTTTCATGATTGACCACCCGGGTACCGGAAGTATAATGCTCGATAAAACGCTTCCATTTCCGTGGCAAATGTTTTTCGACATAAGGATAAGCCGGCTCGGCAGCCCGGATCATATAAGGAGTCAGAAATGTCGTTATGACGGCTACAGCGATCACGATCGGGTACAAAAAATTACTGGTCACGTGCATCGTCATGCCCAAGCCGGCGATAATAAAAGCGAACTCCCCGATCTGCGTCAGACAAAATCCCGACTGCAAAGCCGTCTTCAGCGGTTGACCGGCCAATACCACTCCCAGGGTACCGAATACCGACTGTCCGATCAAAACGGTAAGCGTAATAATCACAATCGGCCAGATATATTGGGCGATCATCCCCGGATCGACCATCATCCCCACTGAAACAAAAAATATCGCGGCAAACAAATCTTTCACCGGTTTCACCAAACGTTCTATTTTTTCCGCTTCGATCGTCTCGGCCAGAATAGACCCCATCACGAAAGCCCCCAAAGCAGAAGAGAAACCGACGGCTGTAGCGAACACTACCATCAGGAAACACAAACCGAGAGAGACGATCAGCAAGGTCTCGTCGCCCATCAGCAAACGGGTACGCCTGAAAAAAGTAGGAATAATATAAATCCCGGTCAGGAACCACAACAGCAAAAAGAACAAGAGTTTCCCGATACTATACACCATTTCCATCCCTTCGAAATTCTTACTGACAGCCATCGTAGAAAGCATCACCATCAAGACGATAGCGACCAGGTCCTCGATGACTAAAATTCCGAACACCAGCCCCGTAAAACGTTGTGTCCGCAACCCCAAATCCTCGAAAGCCTTATAGATAATCGAAGTCGACGACATGGCCAGCATACCTCCCAGAAAGATACTGTCCATCTGTTTCCATCCCATCGCTACCCCGACGATAAAACCCAAAACCACCATACCCACAATGATAGTCAGAGCAGCGATGATAGCAGGACCTCCTACCTTCATTAACTTTTTAAAACTGAATTCCAATCCCAAAGCAAACAACAGGAATACCACCCCGATATCTGCCCAGGTCTGAATATTTCCGCTGTCGATAACCGTCGGGGTTAACGTGATATGCGGTCCGGCAAGAATACCGGCCACGATATACCCTAATACCGATGGTTGTTTCAGACGCTTGAATATCAGGGTCATCAATCCGGCTGAAGCCAGTATAAGAGCCAGATCCGTAATTAATGTAGGTAAGTGTGACATAAACCACGTAATTTGGCCACAAAATTAGCATTTAAACCCTAATTCCGTTCACTTGATCGTCCGCTTATTGAGGAATTCCATAAATTTATCTTTCGAGGAATCTGCTATCGGAATATAAGTCTTTCCGAAAACGATCCGGTTTCGCTCGATGACAGTGATCCGATTCAGATTGACGATAAAAGAACGGTGTACCCGGCAAAAAGAAGCCGGCAACATCTCTTCAAGCGATTTCATACTGATAAGCGAAACGATAGGCGAAGTCACCCCTTCGAGGTATATTTTTACATAATCCTTCAAACCCTCGATATAACAAATTTTAGCCAATTCGACCTTGACCAGTTTATAATCCGATTTTACAAAAATACAATCCTCTTCCAGACTGTCCCCCTGCGTTTCACGGGTTTTCTCAAACCAATTCAACGCCTTGTTAGCGGCCTTTAAAAATTCAGGATAGCTGACCGGCTTCAATAAATAGTCCAGCGCATCCACCCGGAAACCTTCCAAAGCATACTGTTCGAAGGCGGTTGTAAAAATCACTTTGATCTGTTTATCCAACACCCGGGACAATTCCAACCCATTCAGTTCAGGCATCTGGATATCGAGGAAGATCAGATCCACCGCCTCTTCGCGTAACACCTGCAACACCTCCAAAGCATTCGAGCAACGGGCAACCAATTTCAAAAAAGGTGTCCGCTTGACGTAACTCTCCATCAAATCCAAAGCCAAAGGCTCATCATCGACTATCAAACAATTCAGTTCCATCCGTTTCAACTTCCGATCTTTAATTGAGCGACAAATTTGTTTCCCTCCCGTTCTGTCCGCAAATCATATTTTCCGGGATACAATAAATCCAGTCGTTTTTTTAAATTTTCCAGTCCGATCCCCGATCCGCTCCGGTCGGTTTCTTTCTTGGGAAAATAACTGTTTTCAATATAACAGCAGATTCCTGAATTTTCCAACCAATTGAAACGGATATGAATAAAAGAAGGCTCCGTGGGGCTCACTCCGTGTTTAAAAGCGTTTTCGATCAAAGTGATAAACAACAACGGAGCGACCAGCACACCTTTCCCATCGTCCGGCAAATCGACCTTCAACTCTACATTTCCCGACAACCTCAGACTCATCAACTCGATATAACTCTTCATGAAATTCAATTCATGATCGAGCGATACGAATTTCTGATTGTCTTCATACAGCACATGCCGCAACAGCCGGCTCAGATCATGGACGGCAAACTGGGCCCGGTCAGGATCGATAGCGATCAGGGAATAAATATTATTGAGGGTATTGAACAGGAAATGAGGGTTCAGCTGGCTTTTCAGATTCTGCAATTCCGCTTCGGAACGGGCATTTTCCAATTCTTTTTTTTCTTGCTCGAGGATATACCAGTTTTCGGTCATCCGGATAGCGACACTCAGAGCCGCCACCAAAGCCATCATCACTCCATCCCGGATAATAAAAACACTCCGTGGAGGAAAAGGTCTCGAATGCCTCGGTCCCTCATTGACAAAATGAATAAAATAATACTCCTGCCATCCATGTAAACATAAGCTCAGCAACACAAAAAGGAATAAATTGACAATAATAAATACCAATAACCTTTTCCGGAACAACAAGCGATCGATAAAAATAAAATAATTGGCATAAAATACAGTAATAAAAGCGATGGGAACACCGACATACCCCAGAAATTTAACCCAGGTCATCGGATTTCCCTCTTTCCAGGTGAAAAAAAGAGGG
Source organism: Odoribacter sp. (assembly GCF_985060555.1). Lineage (NCBI taxonomy): Bacteria > Pseudomonadati > Bacteroidota > Bacteroidia > Bacteroidales > Odoribacteraceae > Odoribacter > Odoribacter sp. Next base: position 69,241 of record NZ_CFKYFN010000101.1, read on the forward strand.
AAGCCGAATACCAATCCCCAGCCGATCACCTGGATCAGAAACTTTAAAATTTTATTCTTGTCACTCATATTACAAAGATAAAGATTTATTTGTTTATTTACCGGATCAACCGGTAAATAAACTACTCATACCGGATCGCTTCGATCGGATCGAGATTAGAAGCTTTCTGTGCCGGATACCAACCGAAGAAGATTCCCGTCACCGTACAGACCACAAATGACAGTACGACAGAATACAGTTGCACATATACCGGCCATCCCGCAACCAACTTGACCACCCACGAGGCTCCGATACCGAACACCACACCGATCAATCCACCGGTCACACTGATCAGAATCGCCTCGATCAGGAACTGGGCCAGAATATCCCGCCCCTTCGCTCCGATAGACATTCTCAAGCCGATCTCCCGGGTACGTTCGGTTACCGACACATACATGATGTTCATAATCCCGATACCGCCGACCAGTAAAGAGATCCCCGCAATACAAGCCAACAACATCGTCATCATGTCCGTTGTGGAATTCATCATCGAGCTCAGTTCTTGTTGGGAACGGATGTTAAAATCATCGTCATCCGATTCTTTCAGCCTGTGATTCCTGCGCAGGATACTCGCAATCTCCTCTTCTGCCAGTTCGGTCTGATCTTCAGAAAGCGCCGAACAGAATATACTTTGTAAATGGGTGATGGCCAGGATACGTTTCTGGACGGTTGTATAAGGTGCTAAGATAAGATCATCCTGGTCCATCCCCATTGTATTATAACCTTTCGATGTCAGGACTCCGATAATACGGAAAGGTATTTTTCCGAAGCGGATAATTTGCCCCACCGGATTTTCCCCATTGGTAAACAGATTATCCACGATCGTTTTCCCGACGACACAGACTTTCGCCGATCCGAGAATATCCTCCTCCGTAAACATATCCCCTTCCGCCAGGGTATATTTACGAATTTCAAGATAATCCGGATTTATCCCATAGATACTGGTCGGATAATTATTGGATCCGTAGATCGCTTGTCCACTGCTACTCACCGATGGCGAACAAGCCGAAACATAACGGGTTTCATCGACAATCGCCTGATAATCGTCCAGTTTCAGACTTTGCATGGCAGCCGGATCTTGCCGTACCCCTCCCCGCATATCCGCACCCGGATGAATCATGATCATATTAGAACCCATCTCCGCGATCTGAGCACGGATACTCCGCTTAGATCCCTGACCGATAGCCAGCATGGTAATCACCGAAGCGACACCGATAATGATCCCCAACATCGTCAGAAATCCCCGCATCTTATTATTCCCCAGGGCCCGCAAAGCAATCCTGAATAAATTCGCAAAATTCATTGTATTTCGATTTAATTAATCCTCATTCTTCGGTAAAGCGGCCAGCGTCTCTTTAGCCGAAGCAATCTTTTCATTCCGGGTATCCTGAATCACCCGCCCATCCTTCAACACGATAGTCCGGCTGCTATACGCCGATAATTCGGGATTATGGGTGACAAAAACAATAGTCCTCCCCCGGGCATACAATTCCTGAAACAACGTCAGAATCTCGAAAGAAGTACGGGTATCCAGGTTTCCCGTAGCCTCATCGGCCAAAATCAATACCGGATCGTTCACCAACGCCCGGGCTATAGCCACCCGTTGCTGCTGTCCTCCGGACATCTGATTCGACTTATGATACAACCGGTCATGTAACCCTACCGAATCGAGCGCTTCTATCGCCCGTCTTTCCCGTTCCTTAGCCGAAACCGCCGGATTATACATCAACGGAAGCTCGACATTCTCGATCGAAGTAGTCTTCGGAAGCAGGTTATAAGACTGGAATACAAAACCGATCTTATGATTCCTCAGCTCCGCCCGCTCATTCTTTCCCATCTGCCGGACCGAATACCCGTCCAGCCAATACTCCCCGGCTGTCGGCGTATCCAGACACCCCAGCACATTCAGTAAAGTAGATTTCCCCGATCCGCTGGTCCCCATGATCGTCACGAATTCTCCCGGCTGAATAGCAAAGGATACCCCCCGCAAAGCATGTACCGTCTCATTTCCTACCAGAAAATCACGCTTGATATCTTTTAATTCAATTATAGCATTCATTGTGTGTGAGTTATTGAGTTACTGAGTTGCTGAGTTATTGAGTTACTGAGTTGCTGAGTTATTGAGTTGCTGAGTTATTGAGTTACTAAGTTACTAAGTTGCTGAGTTAATGAGTTACTAAGTTCCTCTACTTTCTAAATCATCGATTTACCTTCTCCACCAATTTCCCGCAACTCCCCCTTATCTCCTCCTCCCCATCTTTTAGCCTATAGCTTCCAGCCTATAGCCTTTTACATTTTACTTCTTACTCTTCTTATCTTGTCCCGGTGGTTTCGGCATAAAGGGACTGGATTCTGTTTCTCCGGGTTGCGGAGTTCCCATCGCTTTTTTACCGGATTGTTCCATCGCCACGACAATCTCGTCTCCCTCAGCGAGGCCACCGGTGATCTCCAGGAGTGAAGTCGTCGCAGTAGCCGTCTGTACTTCTTTTTCTTCCAACGTTTGTCCATTCTTCACCCACACTGTTTTCTGTAAGGCAGAATTATCCACATGGATCGGTTTCAGTACGATTCCATTAGCTTCGGCCAAAGCCTGATCGGGCATAAATTTCAATGCTTTGGGAGGAATAGTCAATACGTTATTCTTCTCCAGTGTATAAATCGACACGGTAGCCGTCAATCCCGGTTTCAGTTTCAGATCCGGATTAGGTGCACTGATCACCACTTCGTAGGTCACCACATTCGATTCCACGGTAGCCTCCAGCCGTACCTGAGTCACAACCCCTTCGAACGCATCGTTCCGGTAGGCATCTACGGTAAAGGTAACCCGCTGTCCTTCGCGTATTTCGCCGATATCGGCCTCATCCACGTCTGCAATCACCTGCATCTCCGTCAAATCTTTAGCAATGGTAAACAAAGTCGGAGTTTCGAATCCGGCAGCCACCGTCTGTCCTTCTTCCACTTCCCTACTGATAACGACACCATCTATCGGACTGGTAATCACGGCATATCCCAAATTTCTTCTCACCTTTACAATATCGGCTTTCGACTTTTCATAGGCACTTTTAGCCTTTTCATAATTATACGTCGCCTCTTCATAATCGCTGTCGCTGATCAGTTGCTTTTCGAACAGCACTTTACTGCGGGCATAATTTTTTTGCTGATACTCGTATTCTGCTTTGGCATTCGCCAGCTGAGCTTCCTGCGATTCCAGTTCTGCCTGTAAGGTCACCTTATCCATCTCGGCAATCAGCTGCCCTTTTTTCACAACACTATTGTAGTCGACATAGATACGGTCGATGATACCCGAAACCTGCGTACCGACATCCACCTTGGTCACCGGCTCTACCGTCCCTGTCGCCACTACGACATCCGTCATCGAATTACGGGTCACTTTTTCAGTCTGAAAACTGATTTTCCCTTTTGAAGAAGTACCCATAAAGAAATATCCGCACAAGGCCAGAACTACGATAGCTCCCCCGATCGTTATTAATTTCCCTTTTTTCATATATTCTTTTTTATATTGTCATACAATCACTTGGTTCTCACATACCTCTATCATTGGATACTGATCTCTATACCCTGATAGAAATTCAACAATTGCTGATTCAGGATTGCCATATATTTGGCTTGTATCAACTCGAGCCGGGCAGCCAGCAAGTTGTTTTTCTCCGTCATCAATTCTACCGTATTTTTTGCTTTCAGGAAAAACTGTTCCTGAGTAAGCTCGAAAGACAATTCTGTAGCGGTCAGATTCTCCCGGGCCGAACGGAAACGGTTCTGCGCCGATACCGCATCCTGATAAACCGTCTCTACCGATTTCAGTAATTCTTTCTGTACGTTCTCATAATTGAGTTGGGCATTCTCGATATTCAGTTTAGCCAGATTGACCGCCGTCTTGGTCGAACGTTTATTAAAAATCGGTATATTCAGCGTCAAACCGATATTTTCACTCCAATTGTGTTTCGTCTGTGTCCCGAACCCCGTGCCGATACCCGAAACATGACTGGTTCCTAAACCGGCAGACAAGGTAACGTCAGGTAAATATCCCGCCCACGCTTTCTCCTTCTCCAGATTCGCTACCCGGATATTCAATTGGTTGTATTTCACTTCCGGCATGATTCCCAGCGAAGTCAGGTAAACACTCTCTTTAGACGGTAAAACGACCAACACGCTTTCATCTGTCAATTGCGGAATAGCCAGTTCCATCTGGTCGTTCACCCCTAATTCGAGCAATTGTTTCAATTCCAGCTGAGCATTTGCGAGCGTTGTCCGGGCTACAACCAACTGATATTTATCGGTGGCATACTGAGCTTCCAGCTGAGCGAGATCGGCTTTCGATAATGCTCCAGCCTCCAATAAAGCTTTGCCACGATCCCGCTGGGCTTTGGAAACTTCTACCGTCCCTTCGTTAATTTTCACCGCTTCGTCAGCATACAATACCTGGACAAATGCTTGGGTAATCGCCAGTTCGATGTTATTTTCAGATTCCTTGATCGTCAACCCCTGCACCTCATTTTGCAGGTCCATCTGTTGTACGTTCTTCCGGATTTTTCCTCCTTCGAACAGAGATACGGAAGAATTCAGGTTATAACTTCCGGAATACGAATTTTTATCACCGGCTTCGGGACGGGGACGGTTCACATAATTGTGAGCCGTTGTAAAAGAAAGAGAAGGCAGCCGGTCCGCTTTAGCCTGCTTCGTATTTTCTAAACTTTCTTCCCATGCGATCCGACTTTGCCGAATCTGAATATTATGTGCCCGGGCATAATTAATGCAGGATTTCAAATCCCACACAGCCGGTTTTTCCTGAGCCATCACCGGGGCGGACAACACGACCAGTCCCAGGACTATCCCTTTCCAATATGCATTCATAATGTATCTTTTAAGTTCATTTTCACGTTACAAATGTATTTTCTGTTCTCCCCCCCTACAATTTAAATATATACATTCCCCCTTTTTCACGACGAATCCCCCGATTCACCCGATAATTATTTTAGCATTTACATATTTTCACATTAATATTGGCATCTTTTTTGTTAGCAAAGGGGCAATACATCTATTTCAATTAAAATCTGTTACTATGAAACCGATATACAGCCTGTTTATTATGCTATCCTTTGCCGGACAGTTGCGTGCACAAAACGATACCACCGAATTATTTCCTTACGGAGATATGAATCAGTGGATGGTACGGGTAGTCGACGAATCCCTTGTTATCGGAGGAAATACAAAATATCTGTATGAGATCACACCGGGCGATACGCTGAAAAACAACACCCCTTATAAAAACAGTATATCTCCGTGGGCTACGTCGACCGTCATGGCTAAAGTCAGCGGAGTGGTGAAAGCCAGTGTAACCGTATTCCCGGAGAAAAGGGATTCCGGTTATTGTGCCCGGCTCGAAACCCGTATGGAACGCGTCAAAGTGCTTGGATTGATCAATATATCGGTATTAGCCACCGGAACGATATTTGTCGGTGAAGTGATGGAACCCGTGCGGGACACTAAAAATCCGCAAAGCAAACTCAATAACAATATTCCTTTCACGAAACGACCGAAAGCCCTGGAATTCGATTATAAAGTAGAGCCGGGCGGGAAACAGATCAAAGCGACAGGTTTCAGCCGTATCGTCGATATCCCGGAACAGAATAATGCCGAAGCCAGCCTATTGCTGCAATACCGCTGGGAAGACGAAAAAGGGAATCTGTTTGCCAAACGCGTCGGCACAGCCTACGAACGTTATGACCAGGAAGTAAAAGAATGGCAAAACGGCCATCGGATAGAAATCCATTACGGAGATATTACCGGAAAGGATTTTTACCAGCCTTATATGGACCTGGTAAAAGGTGAATCGACACAATATGCCGCCAATAGCCAGGGGAAGATCGTCCCCATCCAGGAGATCGGCTGGGCCTCTCCCGACACTACTCCCACCCACATTATCCTCCGTTTCTCCTCCGGCCATGGCGGAGCCTACATCGGTGCCCCGGACGCCAAATTCTGGATCGATAATGTAAAACTGGTTTACTAAAATATCAAAAGCACATAATAACTACAAAGTTATATTAAAACCCGGCTTTAACCGATTAAATTCTTAGCATCCCGTACCATCATTTTAGCAAACCGGGCCGAAGCTCCGGGTTGCCCTAAACGGCGGATCACCTCATCGTAATTCCGGAGCATTTTCTCCCGGTCACGTTCGCTGTACAGGATACGGGAGAGCTCGTTGAGGATATTTCTTTCGGTCAGCCGGTGCATCATCAGCTCTTTGACGACTTCCCCACCGAAAATCAGGTTGACTAACGAAATATAGTCTACTTTAACGAAGGTCTTGAACAAATAATAACTCAACCTACCTCCTTCGCCATTGTAACAAACCACTTGGGGAATACGCAGTAAAGCCGTTTCCAGGGTCGCCGTACCCGAGGTAACCAGAGCCGCTTTCGCCTGACTCAACAAACGATAAGTCTGCCCATACAAAATACGGACCTCCCGTCCCTTCAGGTAAGGAGCATAATCGGCATCCGACATCGAAGGAGCCCCGGCGATCACAAACTGATAATCGGGGAAATGATCCACCATCCGAAGCATTGCCGGCAGCACATAACGCAGCTCCTGGCTCCGGCTGCCGGCCAGTAAAGCGATGATCGGTTTATCCGGTAAATCGTTCGCTTTTATAAACCCGGCAAAAGTCTCCTCCCGGTAAGGCCGGGCATCGATCGCATCCACCAGCGGATTACCTCCGTATTCCACCGTATAATGATAGCGCCCGTAAAAATCCGTTTCAAAAGGAAAAATCGTATACATCCGGTCGACATACCGCTTGATCTTTTTCACGCGCCCGGTATTCCAGGCCCACAACTTCGGCGAAATGTAATAAAATACTTTCAAACCGATCCCTTTGGCAAACCGGGCAATACGCAGGTTGAAACCGGCATAATCCACCAGGATCACCACGTCCGGCTTCCAACTCCGGATATCCTCACAACACAAGCGGATATTGGCCTTGATCTTACCGAGATTCTTCAATACGGTCAGAAATCCCATGATAGCCGTATCTTTGTAATGCCGGACGATCTCCGCTCCTGCCTCACGCATCAGGTCCCCGCCCCAACCCCGGATGTCGGCTTCCGGATCTTCAGCCCGTAACCCCCGGATTAAATTCGACGCATGCAAATCGCCCGATGCTTCCCCTGCTATAATATAATAACGCATAAAAGGTAAAGGTTAAAAGTAAAAAATAAAAACTCAACAGTACTGTACAAAGATAGCAAATTACAAGCCAAATCATTACTTTTGCAAGCGATTATAGAAATTTAATAGCAGTCGGTACAAATATGAATATTGCAGGGAAGAAAGTCGCTTATATCACCTTGGGTTGTAAACTGAACTTTTCAGAAACGTCTACCATCAGGCACAGCCTTGAAAAAGAAGGCACTGAAACCGTAGCCGATAAAGAAGGCGCCGATATCTTTGTGATCAATACCTGTAGCGTGACCGATATGGCCGAAAAAAAAGGCCGGCAGTTGATCCGTAAAATTATTCACCACAACCCGGGCGCCTATATCGTAGTTGTCGGATGTTATGCCCAGCTCAGAGCGAAAGAAATCATGGCTATCGACGGAGTGAGCCTGGTATTGGGGGCCGGAGAAAAATTCAATGTCGCCCACTACCTGCAACACCTCGAAGAACAGGAAAAGCAAGAACCTCACTCGTGTGATATTTTCAAAATCAGCAATTTCGACCTGGCCTACTCTTTCGGCGACCGTACCCGTTGTTTCCTGAAAATCCAGGACGGTTGCGACTATTTCTGCACTTATTGCACCATTCCTTTTGCCCGCGGAAGAAGCCGGAGTGCCAGTCTGCCGCGGATCCTCGACGCTCTCCGCGAGGTGGCCGGCAAAGGGATCCAGGAAGTGATACTCACCGGTGTCAATACCGGCGATTTCGGCCGGGGCACGGATATGAATTTCTTACAACTATTGCAACAACTCGACCGCCAGGAAGAGATTGCCAGGTTCAGGATTTCTTCTATCGAGCCCAACCTGCTGACCGACGAAATCATTGAATTTGTAGCAACCTCCAAGCGCTTCATGCCCCATTTCCATATCCCCTTGCAATCGGGTAGCGACGAAGTGTTGAAGCTCATGCACCGGCGTTATGACCGGGAATTATTCGCCGGTAAGATCCGCACCATCCGCCACCTGCTACCGGATGCTTTTATCGGCGTCGATGTCATAGCCGGCATGCGGGGTGAAACCGAAGCCTGTTTCGAAGACGCCCTCCGGTTCATCGAGACGCTCGACATTTCACGGCTTCACGTATTCCCTTATTCCGAACGCCAGGGAACCAAAGCGCTGGATATCCCCCTGACCGTTCCTCAGGAAGAAAAACACCGGCGGGTAAACCGGCTGATTTCCGTATCACAAAAAAAATTAACCGCTTTCTATCACCGGTTCGAAGGGGAAACCCGTCCTGTATTGTTCGAAGACAACAAAATCGGACAGTATATCTGCGGATTCACAGACAATTATATCAAAGTAAAACTCCCTTACGATGCCGGATTAGCCAACCGGATTATTCCCATCCGGCTAGAAAAAGGGCTCTTTTGTGAAGACGAATAAACAACTCATAATAAAGTGATTAACCCCATACACAAAAGGCACATACTTATTGTGTCTAATTAACAATATTTAATTTGAAGCGTTCACAATTAGTATTACCTTTGTGTAAGAATCAATTTCATAGTTTGTTTCTGTTTAGGGTTAGTAATTTAAGTCGTCAATTCATGGCGACTTAATTTTTTTATTTCATCCGATATACCTATTTTTGTTATAAATACTTTTTAACTTTGTATCAAAAATATAAACATCGATTGTTAAGTAATCAGCAATTTACTTTTTAATTAAAGCAACGAACCTAATGCAAGTTTTAATTACCGGAAGTGCCGGATTTATCGGTTACCACCTCGCAAAAGCTCTTGCCCGGCAAGGCATAGCCACTTATGGCATCGACTCGATAAACAGTTATTACGACGTATCCCTGAAAAAAGCCCGTTTAAAAGCATGCGGAATCGATCTTTCCCGTCAAGAACAGGAATACCGCTCTACCCTTTACCCCAATTATACGTTCAGGCAAATGGACCTCTGTGACAAACCTGCCCTCGACGCACTTTTCGCTTCCCGGACCTTCGATACGGTAATCAACCTGGCTGCACAAGCCGGAGTACGTTATAGCCTCGAACATCCGGAGACCTACATCGACAGCAATGTGTCGGGTTTTCTGCATATATTGGAAGGCTGCCGCCACCATCATATTCCCCGTCTGATTTTCGCTTCTTCGTCATCGGTATATGGCAATTCGACCGAAGTACCGTTCCGCGAAGATGCGCGGGCCGATCATCCGGTCAGTATCTACGCCGCCACCAAAAAGAGTAACGAACTGATGGCCTATACCTACTCCCGGCTCTACGGCCTCCAGACTGTCGGACTACGCTTTTTCACCGTTTATGGTCCCTGGGGACGCCCGGACATGGCACCGATGCTTTTCGGCCGATCTATCCTGGAAGATAAACCGATCCGGATATTCAACGAGGGACGTTTATCCCGGGATTTCACATATATCGACGATATTATCGCCGGGATCGTCACGATACTCGACCACCCGGGCTTAGTGCGGGAAGATGTCCCGGGAGTACCGGCCGTCATCTATAACATCGGTCACGGTTCTCCGGTTCAGCTCATGGATTTTATCGGACTCCTGGAACAATATCTGGGTAAAACCGCCCGGAAAGAATTCGTCGGCATGCAACCCGGAGATGTGTATCAGACCTGGGCAGACACCACCAAACTCCATACCGATTATAATTACAGGGCCACCACCTCACTCGGGAAAGGAATCGAACAGTTTGCCCTCTGGTTCAAAAAAATGAAAACTTATGGATTATAATATATTCAAATCGCCCCTACGTCACTTTATCAAAGCAAAGATAAACGGTGGGGCCGTCTTGCTTTTCGTTGCCGCAGCCGCAATGATCATAGCTAATACACCCTTACGCGAATCCTACGATGCCTTTTTTGCCAAAGAGGTCATTTTACAATTCGGAGACATCAACCTCTTTCACGTCCACGGTGGGAATATGACCTTCATGTCCCTGATCAACGATGCGCTGATGGCTATCTTCTTCTTCTCCGTCGGTCTGGAAATCAAACGGGAGATCCTGGTCGGTGAACTCTCTTCACCCCGCAAAGCTTTACTTCCGGTTGTCGCAGCTTGCGGAGGAATGCTCGTCCCCATCCTCATCTTTTCCCTGATTTGCCCCGAAGGCCCTGTCAGCCGGGGAGCCGCCATCCCGATGGCCACGGATATCGCTTTCTCATTGGGAGTATTATCCTTACTAGGGAAACGCATCCCCCTGAGCCTGAAAATCTTCCTGACCACTTTCGCCGTAGTAGACGATATCGGTGGCATCATTGTCATCGGAGCCTTTTACAGCAGTAATCTGATCCTGGAATACTTGCTTTGGGCATTAGGGATTATTTTCATTCTGTGGATAGGCGGTAAAGCCGGAATCAACAGCAAGCTGTTTTATATCTTCTTCGGCATCGTCGTGTGGTACTTATTCCTGAATTCGGGGATTCATCCGACCATCGCCGGTGTCATCGTAGCCTTCACCGTCCCGGCACGTCCCAAGCTGAACATCTACAAATATGTCGGAGAAATCCGGGCCAGCTTGCAAAAGCTTCCCGAAACCTCCGACATGGCCAATAACAAATACATGCTGAGCAACTCGGAACGCGCTATCCTCCGTCATGTCGAATCGGCCTCCGACAAAGTGATCAGTCCCTTGCAATCGATGGACGATAACCTGCATCCCCTGGTCAACTACGTGGTGATGCCTCTCTTTGCCTTCGCCAACGCCAGCATCTCTTTCGAACATTTCACCCTGGCCGATATCGAAGGAGTGACACTCAGCGTATTCATCGCCCTCGTCCTGGGCAAACTGCTCGGCATCTTCTCATTTACATGGCTGGCCGTGAAAAGCAAATTACTGAACATGCCGGAACACATGGATGCCCGTAGCCTTCTCGGTGTATCCATGTTGGGCGGAATCGGCTTCACCGTCTCCCTGTTCATCGCCAACCTCTCCTATGCCGGGCTCCCCGACATCGGTCCTACCCTGCTCAACCAAGCCAAATTAGGTATCATCAGCGGTTCCGTATTCGCCGGTCTCGCCGGTTACCTGTTGCTAAAACATTTCTATAAAAATCCCCGGAACCGATAAATCTATCGGTTCAGATAAAATTTTGTATATCAATCTATTAAAACAAAACAACTAAATCACAACGATCACCTCAATGACCAATTACAAAAAAACTCTTATTATTTTGTTTTTTTTCAAAATTCATTCTATCTTCGCATCCGCATTGGAGAGGTGGCAGAGTGGTCGATCGCGGCGGTCTTGAAAACCGTTGACTGTCACAGGTCCGGGGGTTCGAATCCCTCCCTCTCCGCTG